>JAZKAU010000003.1:0-185696 GCA_040388985.1 Patescibacteria group bacterium
AAAACAGCCCGCATATTGCGGGCTGTTTTGCTGCCATGACCTCAAGCAGGCGTGGGGCGCCTGCGCCGGGGAATCGAAGACCTTGTGAGCATTTTTCTAGAGCGGAGCGATGAGAAAAATCCACAAGGTGTACTGCTCCTGTAAGGAGAGATTCCCGTGAGGTCAAAATTTTGTACCTGACCCTACTAAGCTAGTGTAAAATACTGCACCGCCGTTCGTTTCCTACTAGGCGGTGCATGATTCGAGCTCGAAGACGTAAACGCCTTTCTTTTCTCGTTCGGGCGGATATATGTCATGAAAGAGCTGCTGTATCTGATCCAGCCCGTGGCCGGGCAGAATCCGCGCATGGTCTTCGTTCTCGAACATCGCGCAGAAGCTCGGGTAGATGCGGATAGCCTTGAGTCTCCTCTTGATGCGCTGATTGAAGACGATGGTGTCTCCAACCTTTGCTGAAAGGAAAAACCCAGCTTTGACTCGCACCTCAAGATCCTTTCCTCTGTCGAAGAGAGGAAGGATAGGGGCTTTGACCCACCATTCGTGTTCCATTCTTCTCTCCTCTGACGAACAGCTTTACAGTATAGAAAAATATAGCCTTGTCAAAACGGCACTTCCGAAAGAGTTATCGCTTCTTCCACTCATAATCCTGGCGCACGAGGAGCTTGCGGTCTTCGGGAGTACGGAGCAATGCCTCGACGATCCGTTCCATGCGCACGCTCTGCGAACCTTTTATCAAGATCGCGTCTCCCTTCTGTATGAAATCCTTCAGGAACCCTGCGGCACCTTCCGCAGTGTCAAAGCGATGCGCCTGGTCCTTGGAAAGGCCTGCCGTAACCGCGGCGTCGGCAGTCGCGTAGGAGCGCACGCCTACCGTAACGAGGACGTCACATTTACCTGCCGCGCTCTTCCCTATGCGCTCATGCTCCTCATGCGAGTACCGACCGAGTTCGAGCATATCACCGAGAATCGCGATGCGGCGAGTGCCCTTCTGGGCACTCGCCGCGATCTGGAGCGAGGCAAGCGCCTCTTCGACTGCTGCCGGCGATGCGTTATACGAGTCGTCGATGATACACGATTCGTTCCTTCCATGGATGAGACGACCACGGCCCGCAGGCGGTACGTAGGCTTCTACGCCTTTCAAGACTTCTTCCACCGTCATCCCGAGCGCGCAGCCGACCGATATGGCCGCCGCAGGCGCAAGCAGCTGAGGGCGGCCGAGCGCTCCCCGGACGCGCAGCGTATGGGCAGTGCCGTGAATATATACCGTACTCTCCATGCCGGCGGCTATGGCGTCCTCAAAGTATGGTCGCGCCGCTTCGATACGTATATCGGCGTCCTTATGCGCGCCATACGTACTGACCGAGACCGATAGAGGGACGGCAAGCGCTCGAGCATACTCGTCGTCAGCAGAGAGTATGAGCGGCGAATCCGGCGCGAGCGAATACGCTGGCGCGAACTCTTCTTCGCGCACGGCGTCAGGCGTTGCGTACGCTTCTACATGCACCGGCATCTCTGGAAGCTGCGTCACGACCACGATATCAGGAGTCGCGATACGCAGTATGCGCGCGAGGTCGCCGGGTCGGTCCGCACCCACTTCGAGTACGACGACCTTGGGATAATGATTCGGAAATATGAGCAGCGCGAGCGCTTCGCCGAAGACTTTCAGCCAGGCGAACGGGCTCGCCCACGGATTATTCGCTCCCAGGATGGTGAGCGGCACGCCGAACTCGCTGTTATAGCTCTTCTCGCTCGCGCGGATGTAGAACCTCGAGTCGAGGACAGCGGCGATAGCGTCCTTGGTAGAGGTCTTCCCTACGCTTCCGGTCACCATGACGACCGTAGGGTGGTATTTACGGAGCACACCGCGCGCGAACGTTGCGAGGATGGAGGCGAAGAAGTTCCTGAGGAAGAGTTTCATACTAGGTCCAATCTCCCTACTGTTCTTGCGTATACGTCGCCCGATCAGGCGGAACCTCGTAGTAGTTGACCAGGAAGTGCGTAAGATCGATGAACGGATTCGTAAGGGTCTCGGAGGCGTATTGTACACCCTGCGGCTCGCGCGTGTAGAGGAGGATAGCGAATTTCGGGTCATACGCTGGGAAATAACCGAAGAATGAGTGGAAATAGAGATTCGCGTAGTATTTTCCGTCAGGGCCCGCGATCTGAGCAGTACCAGTCTTAGCCGCCACGCTCATCTCCGGAAGCTTCACCTTTCCGCCACCGAGCTTCGTATCGACGACCTTGACGAGCATCGTGGTCGTCTCATGCACGGCTGTGGGCGAGAAGACCTGGACAGGAGCACCCCAGGAAAGGCTTTTCGTTACCCCTGATTCGAGCCTAATGCCAGTGGCCACGTGCGGCGTCACGGTCTTCCCGCCGTTTGCGAGCGCCGCAAGCGCGCGAATGGTCTCGACGGGGGTTGTCGCGATGCCCTGACCGAATGATGCGGTATCGTATTCGACATCGCGCGGACTGTCGAGGTTATGGATGTCGCCATGGATCTCGCCAGGCAAGTCGATGCCGGTCTCGGTGCCGAGTCCGAGCTTCGTGTAGTAGTCACGGAAACGGCTGTGTCCGAGCCTCGTGGCGATGAAGGATGCGCCGACGTTGAGCGATTGCGAGAGTATCTCCTGCATGGGTATGACGCCGCGCGCGCGCAAGTCGTAATTGCAGATCTTCTTATTATTCACTTCGATGCAGCCGGTATCGTTATACGTCGTGTCAGGCGTGATGACGCCTGCATCGAGTCCGCTCGTCATGGTAAGCATCTTGAAGATGGAGCCGAACTCATAGCGGCTCTCGACGAGCGGGTTCTCGAAGTAGGCGGCGTCTTCCGTCTTGAAATTGTTCGGATCGAATGACGGATACGCGTCGAGCGCGTATATCTCTCCGGTCGCCGGATTCATGATGATGCCGCCGGTCTCACTGCTGCCATATTGCGCCTGTACCTGCGCCAGGGTCTGATCGAGCTTCTTCTGCACGACGGGCTCGATGGACGTGATGACATCGCCTTCGCGCGCGCTGCGCGCGTCGACGACCACGCTATCGAGATTCGCGAATAGTTCCGCGAAGAAGTTTCCGAATACGCCCTGGCTCCCGTGGGCGAGTACGTCTTCGTAATATTTCTCGAGACCGAGACGTCCGGCCAGCGAATTGTCGTTATCATAGGCGATGATGCCGACCGTCTGAGCGGCGCCGACGCCCGACGGATAGTCCCGCCAGCGCTCGCGCTCGACGATTACTCCGGGAATCTCGAGCGCGTCTACGGCGCGTCCGGCGTCGTCACTCACGTGATGCGCCACGACTTCGTACGGGTCGTCGGTCTTCGTGCTCGATGTCATGAAGGCGTCATGATCGAGGGCGGGCACCTTTGGCGCGATGGCGTCATACACCGCTTGCGGATCCTTTATCGTTTCCGGATCGATGGCGATGAGGAAGCCGGTGGCAAGCGTCGCCGCAGAGATAGGGGTACCGTCCTTGCGTGTGAAGAATATGGAGCCGCGGTCGAAGAGTTCCTGGCTCGAGCTTACGTACTGACGCTCGGCGCGCAGCGCGAATTCCGTACCATGCACTATCTGCACGAAGTAGAGCCGTATGATCAGGAAGAACGCTATGAGCGCGATTCCGCCGGACAATATTCGAAGCCTTGAGCGGAATGCGCGGCGCATAGTGAACTAGTCTGCGAATGAGAGGCCCGGAAGATTGGCAGCGGTGACATATTCGACATGCTGCGGAGTGACGTAGCCGAGCGCGCGCGGGTCAGTCCGGTCGAGCTGTCCGATGGCGTCATAATACGAAGATTCGAGCTTGCCGATAGCCATCTGCTTATCCTGCACGTTCTGTGCGAGCTGCGTCTGGAGCGAAGCGAAGAGTATCGTGCTTATCATGAGCGCGACATAGAGCGCCAGGAGCGCGCCGACCGTGAGCCCCAGGTAGAGGTTCAGACGGTTCGGAAGGATGGCAGCGCGGGTACGGATCATAGGTATGAAAAGACATTATTAGTACGCACGCTTGAGACGCGCGGTGCGAGCATCGCTGCTTCGAAGACTCGGAGCTTCGCGCTACGGGCGCGCGGATTCCGCGCAGTCTCACCGCTTCCCGGCACCACCGGCTTGCGCGTTACGAGCACTCCCCTTCCCTCGTGTGCCGCGTCGCGGAACATGGTCTTCACGATGCGGTCTTCGATGCTATGGAAGGTGATGACGGCGATGCGGCCGCCCACCGACATCCTTCCCATCGCGCCCGCAAGTCCTTCGCGCAGCGCCCCGAGCTCATCGTTCACCGCGATGCGTAGCGCCTGGAAAACCTTGGTCGCCGGATGCAGGCGGCGGTGCTGGTACCAGACCGGGGTACCAGCCATGACCGCTGCCACGAGATCATCAGTCGTAAGGATGGTCGAGGACTTGCGCGCGTGTACGATGGAGCGCGCGATTGGGCGCGCGAATCGTTCCTCGCCATAGGTGAAGAAGATATCGGCGAGCGTCTCCTCGGGGGCCGAGTTCACGATATCTGCCGCCGTCTTCCCTGCCTCCGGCTCGCCGTAGGTCATGAGAAGCGGTTCGGTCACCTGGAAGGAGAACCCGCGACCACTTGAAAGATGGAAGCTGCTCCAGCCCAAGTCGAAGAGCGCCTTGTCGATAGCCGGAATCTCAAGGCGATCGAGCACTGATTCGATGTTGCGGAAGTTATCGTGTACGAGCTCTACACGGGCGCTCGGGTTCTCACCCTCGCGCGCGGCTTCGCCGCGCGCTATGGCATCTTCGTCAGCATCGATGCCCACGAGCGTGCCGCCATCCCCAAGGCGTTCCAATATCGAGCGAAAGTGGCCTGCCCCACCCACGGTAGCGTCAACGACCGTGTCATCCGCCTGTATGTCGAGGCTTTCTATCGCTTCAGAAAGGAGGACGCTATCGTGGAAGGTTTCCATAGGCTTTAGCTGTGTGAGTTCAAAGACTCGGCGAGCGCGTCCGCATCGCGTTCGATGGTTGCGGTATACGCGTCCCACGCCTTCTCGTCCCAGAGCTCGACCCGCTCGTTGACGCCTGCGACTACGCTCTTGACCGATAGTCCCGCGAACGACTTCAGATAGTCCGGAACGAGGACGCGTCCAGCCGAATCGACATCCGTCTCGGACGCTCCTGAGAGCATGAGACGCGCGAGACCGCGGCCTGCGCCGTTGGATGGATACTGCGCGATACGTTCCGTCTCCTTCTTCCATGCGGCCTTCGAATATATGAAAAGACAGCGATCCAAGCCGCGCGTCACGATAACTGACTTGCCAAGATCCTTCCGGAATTTGGCCGGAAGCGATATGCGATTCTTCGCATCAAAGGTGTGACGATATTCTCCGATGAACATGGTTTAAAAATGTAGCAAGAATCTAAGGACACTTTTTACCCGCTCCAAGTCAAAAGCACTTGGAGCGGGACCTAAGAAATAAATAGTCGTTTCCTCCTTTTATTTCTAAGCCCCACTAATTCCCACCTAGATGTAACTATATGCCACTTCATCCCACATTCATTTCTTATCCACAGAAAAACCGCTTACCTAAGCCATTTTTCGAACAACTGTTCGAGAGACGCATTATTCGTTCTAAATAAGCTTCGACAATGGGTAAAAACAGCGTACTATCGTAAAGTTCTTTCGTGCTACACGCGAATGACATTCGCAACCTTCTGTTTTTCTAGGAGAGATGTCTTGTCTGCAAAACCTGTCCTGTTCGTCCTTACCCAAACCGACGCGACCTGCTTCTGCCTCGCAGACACGCTCACTGGGCTCGGGGCTGAAGTCGTCATCGCCAAGCTTGATTCGACCATCGACCCCGCCCGCTATGACAAGTACGAGGTCATCGCTATGATGGTGAATTCGAATCCGGCGCTCAGCCTCGCAGCTTCTGTCGACTTCCCGTCGCTCGCGAAAGTGGACGCGCGGTTCCCCGTCCCGACTGTCCTAGGATGCTTCCTGAGGGGCATGGACGTCCGGACAGTCGTCGTGCGGCAGAGCTACGTGAAGATGGTACCGATGCATCCGGAACTGCTCGGCACGCTCGCTGAAGTCGTGGGTAGAGTTCGCGCGGACGCGTGAACGAAGGGCGGTCCCACCGGGACCGCCCTTTCGCCTTATTCGTACGGAACTCTAATGAAGCTGCCCACTACATTGCCGCAGCTTCCTTGAGTCGTGCGACTGCGTACTCACGCGGAAGCGAGGACAGGAACCATCCGGCCTTGGGTCCAGAGGTGCGATTTAAGAATACTTTGTAGAGCGCGGTGAAAAGCTGCTTAGGCTCTATCGGCACTTCCGATTTAAGCTCATGCAGGCGTCCGTGCAATTCTTCTCCGGTCTTCGGTCCTGTCTCAAGATATTCCGCGAGGAGCGCGAGCGAACGCTTCTGCTCAACGCTGAGGACGAGGCCCTCCTGAAGTCCTTGCTGGAGTTCGTATTTAAATTGTTCAGGCGCATAGGTCGAGAGCCAGAAACGCGCATACTTTGCTCGCTCTTCGAGTGCCGTCGTCTCGTCTTGCGTAAGCGAACTTCCCTTTACCGACTCAGCTTCTTGTACCAGGTTCAGATGAGGCATCTGCACGATGAAGGCGACGAGTCCGAACCGCATCTGCCAGGGCGCACTGTCTTCGGCCTGATCTTCGGGAAGATGCGTCAGCGCGAAAAGCCTGGTGAAGTCATCAGCGACGCCGTCGCGCACTTTCTGCGCCAAGTCGTCATACCAGTCATACATGCGCGGCACCGAGTCCCCTTCCGGATCGACATCTATCTGCTGGTTGATATCCTTTCCGATGAGAATGAGCCGCAGAAGCTCCGGGGTGAACAGATCACTCATGTCCTTTGCGGATGAGCCCTTTCCTTTTGAAGACGACATCTTCTTGCCGCCTACCAGGAAAAATTCATAGGGAATATCGAATGGCGGTTCGAAGTCGTATAGCTCTTTCGCGATATGCTTCGCTACGTCGCGCGAGCCGCCCTTCGTCGAGTGATCTTTCCCTGCCCCTTCGATATCGACGCCTTGCACGACCCATTTAGCGGCCCAATCTACTTTCCAGAAGAGCTTTGCTGCGCCCTTCCAGGGCGCGACGCGTCCCGTGTGACCGCACGGTACCGAACCATAAGGACTCTGATCGCACGCGTAGCCGATCGTCTCTCCATCGAAGTCATGGGGACGAGTAGTCTTTAGTTTCCCGCAGTTTTCGCATATGACCGATATAGGCAGCCACGTCTCATCCTTTACCGAACCTGAGACCTCTTTCAAGATGCGCCGTACATCGTCCGCGCGCGTCAGAGCGATGCGAATACACTCATCCATCTTCCCTGACTGATACAACTCGGTCGCGCGATAGTAGTTAGCAACGAACCCGGATTTCTTGTGTACCTCGATAAACTCTGCGCCAAAATATTCCGCATAGTTATCAAAGCCGGGCTCTGGAGATGGGACTTTGTAGAGGGGCTTTCCAAGGTGCTCTTTATATTTCTCTTGATCAAGGTAACCGGGAATACTGTCGAAATCATCAAAATCATTCAACTCAAACCGATATTCGTTCTCAATACCGTATTCGTTCAGTACTTCTCCAACGAGTCCGTGAATAGCTACCCCGCGCATCGATCCGATATGCACGCGTCCCGAGAGCGTCTTCTCGTCACGGATAAGTAGTTTCTTCCCGTCTTTCGCGCGGGTCTCCTGTATCTCTTTCGCTATGCGATCGGCCCAGAACATATAGGCGAATACTAGCACGAGAAATGTTAACGACTATGTCGGAGCGTCAAAATCGCCCAGATGCACGACCTAAATCTCTTGAGCAAAGCGATTAGAGATTGGAAGTGCCCTTGTGGTGAGGCGCAGGAAGTCCGTGGCTTGAGCCGTACTTGGGCGTACGGTGAAAGTCACGGATGCACCTGCAACAAAGCAGATGGGATGATTTTGGCGGTCCCGTTAGACGACCTTCTCTATGCTATAGGTCTGCTTGCCGTTCGGCGTCTCGAACGTAAACACCTCTCCCTTCTTCTTGCCCATGAGCGCAGCGCCGAGCGGCGAGACGTGCGAGAGCTTGCGAGCGCGCATGTCGGCTTCTTCGGAACCGACGATGGTGTACTCATGCGCTTCCGTGCTTCCCTCTTTCTTGATGTGGACGATGGAACCGAAACCGACCACATCCTTCTTCTTACCGTCGGTGAGGATGTGCGCACGCTTCACCAGATCTTCGAGACGACGAATGCGTTCTTCGGTCGCGGCCTGGAGTTCGCGCGCTTCCTGATATTCAGCGTTCTCGGAAAGATCTCCGAGCGAGCGAGCGTATTCGAGATTCTTCGCGATCTCCGTGCGGCGCACGGTCTTGAGGTTCTCTAGCTCAGCTACCATCTCATCGAACTTCTCCTGGCTCACCATCGTTTCCTGCTCAGTTATCATATGTAGTTTTCATGAAGGTTTCCCCTATTGTACGTGGGCGCATCCTAGAGTCAACGTGCCGCTCGGGCTGTGGAAAATCGCTACTTCGCTTCTAGCCTCTGCGAGGGTATACCTTCTCGAGACCGAAGCTACGTTGTCGCACTTTTCCTCGCCCTCACTCTCGAAGATTTGATTAGCTACTGGAAGTATTCGGGGGCAGTAGAATGCAGCTCCTGAAGCGCCTGGTGAACGGCGTAGATGCCTCCGTAGGCGTTGCCTGACGGCCCATGGTCCATGAGCACGACGTAGACGTATTTCGGATTGTTGTACGGCCAGAAGCCGACGGCCCACGAGTTGTAGAACTCATTATGAAATCCGAGTTGGGCCGTACCGGTCTTCCCTGCCAGCTGTACGAAGGAAAGATCGCTGAGACCCACGGACGTTCCTTCTGTCGCGCCTAGGCGCATGCCTTCGCGCACGATCTCGAGGTCAGCTGCGCTGACCGGGATGCTTTGTCCGCTCGGCGGCGTATCCTTGACGATAGTCGGCTTCACTAACTTCCCGCCATTGGCGACCGCACCGATGGCGCGCGCAGCCTCAAGAAGAGTTATCTGTGTTCCGTACTGCCCGATAGCCGTGTGATACGTATCACCGAGCCGCCAGTCTTCATTGAAGTTCGCAATCTTCCACGCAGGCGACGGCACGATACCATGCGCTTCGCGAGGAAGCTCGATGCCGGTCGGAGTCGTGTACCCGAACGACTTGAACCAATAGCCGATGCGGTCGATGCCGAGCCCCTTCTGATCGCCGAAGCCCCCGCCTACGGTGTAGAAATATACGTCGGAGGACATGGCGATGGCGTGACGGATATCGAGCGGACCCAGGTTTTTCCAGTCCTTGAAGACGCTCGGGTGCCCGGGGTCATAGGGATTCGGAACGGAGATCGAACCGGTCGTATAGATGACCTTGTCAGGAGATATGAGGTTATCCGTAAGCGCTCCTGACGCTTCGATGGGCTTCACGATGGAGCCTGGGGTGTAGAGACCAGCTATGGCGCGGTCGAGGTAGGGCTCGCGCGAGTCCGTCGAATACCCGGCAATCACGTCAGAGGGCGTACCTGCGGAGAGCACATTCGGATCGTATTCGGGATAGGAGACCAGCGCGCGCACTTCTCCGGAATTCACATCCATGAGCACTCCCGCACCTCCCTGGAACGGGATCTTGTCGGCAAGCGAGCTTATCGCGTCATAGAAGGCCTTCTGCGCATGTGAGTCGATGGAAAGCGTAAGCGGCTTCCCGTTCACCGCTGGTTGCACGCTTCCCTGCGACTGGACCTGTCCGCGGGCATCTTCCTCGACCAGGAGCGTGCCATTGGTTCCCGCGAGCGTGCTGTTGAAGGCGGCTTCGACTCCAGCAAGTCCGGTGATATCAGTATCGTAATAGTGGCCGCTCGAATCCTTCTTCGGGTAGGAAACGTAGCCGAGCAAGTGCGCGAAGCCCGGACTCTTGTATACGCGCGTGATGGTGCCGTCGGGTGCTTCGACGTTCGAGACGAGCGGCACGCCGTTACGGTCGAGTATGGCGCCGCGCTGCGCGAAGATGACGTCCGGTCGTAGGCGGTTCTTCTCGCTCTGGAGCGCGAATTTCGCACCCTGGAGTATCTCAAGATGCGCAGCTTGAGCAACGAGCGCGAAGAAGATGACTCCTACGAAGATGCCGACGCCGATGAAGCTGCGGCGGGATATCGGCCGTTCAAGGCGGCCTTGCAAGCTGCCGCGATCGAAGTCAGGCTGATTCGAAGAATCGAGGAATATCTCATCGGGAGCAAGCTCGAAATCAGTACGGCGTTTTCGTTTTCGGAACCTCATTCCCTACATAATATAGACTTTTGTTGCATGACGCACGGCGTAGGCGGCGAGCGTCAGAATGGCCCCGGTGCAGATCCCGATAAGCCAGCCATGGCCTGGGTAATATACGATATCCGCAAGTACGCCTATGAAAAGCGCGGACGGCGGAAAGACCAGCGCAGACGCTGCCATCCCGATAGCCGTAACCGGCCACGGGAGGAGAAAGAGCGACACCAGCGTGAGCGGGAGAAACGCATAGCGAAGCAGAGCGAAAGAAGACATGGCCGTTATTGCGTCCTCTCGATGGTGACCCAGACGAGGGAGAAAGGATTCGCGTACGGACGTATATCGAGCACGACCGAGGGAGATGACGGGTCGCTCTCTATAGCCGTAATGGTGCCGATAGGTTCGGCACCGTTCCCGCTGATATATACGCCGTCACCGACTGCGACGCCCGCTTCTTTGGCTACGCTTGCGTGAAATGCACCGCTGCCGGCTCCGGTGAGGGTGAGCGGAATGCGACCACTGCCGGCCCATCCTTCGGTCTTCACGCCGGGCGCGGAAAAGAGCTGTATACGCGCCGTGTGGCTTGTCGTCTCGGAAACAGTGCCGAGCGGAGTTCCGCCACTGCCGTAAGCAGCGGCGCCAGTGGCGACACCGTCGCTTGCTCCCTGGTCGATGATGAGCACGTCATAGGGCGCGACCGGAGGACGCGCAACGACGCTCGCCACGACGCCCTTCGCCGGAGCTGTCCGGGTCCCGAGCAGATTCGTGAGATCCGCTGCGCGCGCAGAAAGCGCAGCGTTTTCCGCCGCAAGCGCGGTGTTCTCGGCCTGTAGTTCATCACGCTGCTGCATGAGACTTGCGCGCGACTGGAATGAGAAGATATTCCCGATAGCACTCGACAGATGCGTGCCGGCACCCCAGACAGGCGTGAGGACGTAGCTAAACGCGCCAGGCGCTGCAAGGCGTACGATAAGTATAACGATTACGATGAGGGTGAGTGCGCCGATATAGACGGGTGTCGCGCCCGAAAGAAGCCCCGACCTGCGGCTGCTAGGCCTTCGGAAGGATGGCCTGCTCATGCATGAAAATATCGCCCCACGCGCCCGGATCCTCCGTGATGATTCCCGTGCCGCGTACGACCGCAGTCAAAGGCTCATCCGCCACATGCACCGGCACGCCGAGCATCTGCGAGAGAAGCTCTGGAAGCCCGCGCAGGAGCGCTCCTCCTCCGAAGACGGTTACGCCGCGTTCTAGAACGTCAGAGAGCAGCTCCGGCGGCGTATGCTCGATCACTTCCTTCATCGACTCCATGAGGTTATCGAGAGAGGGCGCGAGCGCCTCACGCACGTGCGTATCGGTCAGGAGTATCTCGCGCGGAAGCCCGGTGGCGAGATCCCGGCCGCGCACCGCTATCTCGAGCGTCTCAGCAAGCGGGAGCACGGCACCGATGGCGATCTTCGTGTTCTCGGCGGTGCGTTCACCGATGGCGAGCTGAAATTCGTGGCGCACGAAGTCGATGATGTTGTCATTGAAACGGTCGCCGGCGACCTGGCTGCTCTTACTCGATACCGTGCCGCCGAGCGCGAGCACGGCGATGTCGGTCGTGCCTGCGCCTATGTCGAGCACCATCGTGCCGATAGCCTCGGTCACCGGCAGCTTCGCGCCGATGGCGCCAGCCATCGGCTCCTCGACGATGAATACTTCGCGCGCACCTGCCGTGAGAGCCGCATCGCGCACAGCGCGGCTCTCGACGTTGGTGACGCCTGTAGGTACGCCCACCACTACCCGCGGACCGAAGAGCTTCGTCGATCCTGCCTGTGCCTTGTGGATGAGATAGGTGAGCAGCTCCTGTGTCACCTCGAAGTCCGAGATGACCCCGTGAGACAACGGACGGACGGCGCGCACATGCGGCGGCGTCTTCCCGAGCATGGCCTTAGCGCCCGCGCCCACCGCCACTACCTGTCCCGTCTTCTCGTTCACAGTAACCACCGACGGCTCGTTGATGACGATGCCGCGACCGCGCACGTATACGAGCGTGTTGCCGGTACCCAGATCGATACCGATATCGCTTGAGAAGAATGAATTCTTTGAAAGTCGTTTTGCCATATTAATAAGCTCGCGCGAACAAGACTCTCTGCGCCGACGGCCGTCCGGTCTTTATGCAGATTCCCTTTTCAACAGTTCCATCGAACGGGATGCAGCGTATCGTCGCCGCAGTCTCGGTCTTTATCTCCTTCTCGACTTCCGCATCGCCGCACCAGTGCGCATAGACGAAGTTACCCGCTTCGATCTCCTGGACGAATTCGTCCCAGGTGTCGACGGTCTTCGACTTTGCTTCACGCATATCGAGCGCGCGCTGATAGAGATAAGCCTGTATCTCTTCGAGGAGTGCTGAGACGCGCTCGCCCAGAGCACCAAGATCGACCGTCTCCTTTTCGCCCGTATCGCGTCGCACCAAGATACCCGAGTTATTAGCCATGTCTTTGGGGCCAAACTCCAGTCGTAGCGGAACCCCCTTCTTCTCCCACTCGAAGAACTTCTCGCCCGGACGGCGGTCGCGGATATCTGCATGAACGCGGATTCCTGCATCTTTGAGCGTGGTCGTAAGCTCGCCTGCCTTCGTATCGACCGACTCCTTGTCTTCAGGGCGTCCTATCGTCGTGATGACCAGCTGTACGGGCGCTATCTTAGGCGGAACAATGAGACCCGCGTCGTCGCTATGGGCCATGATAAGGCCGCCGATCATGCGCGTACTTACTCCCCAGCTCGTCTGCCAGCCAAATTGCGTCTCTCCGTTCTCATCCAGGAACTTCACATTGAACGGCTTCGCGAAGTTCTGTCCGAGGTTATGGGACGTACCGAATTGAAGCGCCTTTCCGTCCTGCATCATCGCCTCGACGCAGTACGTGCGGAAGGCTCCCGCGAATTTCTCCGACTCGGATTTCTCGCCTGCAATAACCGGAATCGCCAGATACTCCTGCGCAAAATCCCGATAGATGTCGAGCATCATACGTGCGCGCTCGTCTGCCTCGGCTTCGGTAGCGTGCACGGTGTGACCTTCCTGCCACAAGAATTCAGTCGTACGCAAGAAGAGACGCGTCCTCATTTCCCAGCGAACGACGTTCGCCCACTGATTGATGAGGAGAGGCAGGTCGCGATGAGACTGTATCCATCCCGAGAACGTCTCGTATATGATCGTCTCGGATGTCGGACGGATTATCAGGTTCTCTTCAAGCTTCTTTCCGCCCGCGTGAGTCACTACGGCGACTTCTGGCGCGAAACCTTCCACGTGCTCTTCCTCCCTATGCAGCAAGCGCTCGGGAATGAGGAGCGGGAAATACGCGTTCTGGACGCCCACTGCCTTGAAAGCCGTATCGAGCACTGCCTGCATCCGCTCCCAGAGCGAATATCCGTATGGCTTTATGACCATACAGCCCTTCACCGGTGCGTGTTCGGCCAAATCCGCCGCGTCGATAATATCGAGGTACCACTGCGAATAGTCCGCCGCGCGAGTAGTGATGGCCTTGGCTTCGTGCTTATTCCCCGGCTCTGTGCTCATTGTTCCCAGTATACGACATTGTTTTCTTGGACGCTAAAGGCGGCCTTAGAAAGCAAGAAGTGCCCTTGTGGTGCTTCTTCTCACTCGCCCTGCAAAAGTATAGAAAATCTCGTCTTTAGGCACATTGAGGTTTCTAAAAAACCCGAGATGCAAGGCGGAGCAGAACGAGGACCTGAGTCGTACTCAGGCGCACCCCAAGGGCACTTCCTGTTTACTAACTCCAGCCCGTCGTAAGTAAACAGGGGCGTACATGAAGGTCCGAGTGATAGCGACAACAAAGCAGATCGGGGAATTTTAGGAAGCTCTATCGTACAAGCTTCAAGATGTCGTGGCCCGTGACCACCAGCATAAGGAGGATAAGGAGCGCGAAGCCGATGCTGTTTACCGTAGCTGCGACCGACGGCTTTATAGGACGGCGTGTGATCCCCTCGATGATGACGAAGAGGAGACGTCCGCCGTCGAGCGCCGGGATCGGAAGCAGGTTAATGATGGCAAGGTTTATAGAAATGATGGCCGCAAGTGAAAGAAGTGAGGCGAATCCTTCCGTGTAGGCGTTCCCCACTGCCCCTGCGATTCCTACCGGACCTGAGACTTGCGAGAGGTCAGCGCGCAACGTTATAGCGCTCCAGAGGAACTGCGCGAGTCCGACTGCGGTCGACTTCGTTATGTCCCAGGTATAAAGAGCCCCGTCTATAGGCGCGCGTAGAATAGACACCGGAACTGTGCCCACGGGCGCGACCGATACTCCGAGCGCAAGACGCGAGGGCTCGCTCGCGACGACCCCGGTCGCAGGCGTGGCTTCGATATATTTCTTCGCATGATCACGCAGGATGCTGAATTGGAATGGTGCCGCCATCGTATCCGACTGGACGAACGTAAGAAAGGCATCCGGGTCAACGCTGCGGAAGACCTCTTCAGGAAGCGCTACCTGCTCTATGACGTCCCCTGCTTGAAGCCCTGCGAGCTGCGCCGGGCTTCCCGGCAAGACGTCGGAGACGGTAAGAGCTGCGTCCGGCGCGAGTGCCACTTCCTGCGGACTGAGCGCGCGCGGCACTCCTATATAGAGGAGTGCCGTAATGATGACGTAGGCCAGGAGCAGATTCATCGCGACGCCTGCGATGAGGGTCAGTGCTTGGAGAATGCGCGGACGCGCGCTGAAGGCGCGCGCTGAACCCAGTATTTCCGCATCAACCTCGTCCTCGCCATATATCTTCACGAAGCCGCCGAACGGCAGCGCATTCACGCTATAGAGCGTCTCTCCGAACTTCTTCCCGAATAAGCGCGGCGGATACCCTATACCGAACTCGTCCACCCGCATTCCCGACAGCTTCGCTACGATGAAATGCCCGAACTCGTGCACGAGAATCAGCACGACCAGGACGACAATGAAGATAAGAACGCTCATATCTGAAGTATTCCCTGACGGTCGTTTACGAACTCGCCCGTTTCAAAGCAATATAGCTGCATCCACTGAATTCTTTTGACCGTGGCTCGAATTTCCTGCATTTTACTCCAGTGACGTTCTACGGAAGGATCAGAAGTAATTTCTTGCGTATTCACAAGGTATGCAGATTCTTGAAACGTATCCATTACGGTTAGTATACTCGTCATTCCTATTGTATCAAAAATGATACTAGAAATGCTTAAGTAATTACCTGTTCGAGCTTCTTAATGCGCCTGCCGTGATCAATAATTACTTCCGCATCCTTATCTACTGCCTTACCTATAGCCACAACATCTTCCCGAATATCTTCGACGGTACTCTCAAGGCTACCGAGACGTCGATTTGTCTCAAACATCTGGTTTTCTAGGTTGTCGAAGCCCGTTTGCATAAGCCTTATAACATCGTGCAAGGTCGGTTCGATTTCCTGATCCATCATCTGATTTGTCATTACCTCAAGTATACCGAGCCAGATATTTTGAGGCAAAATCAACCGTTGTGAATATCAGTTCCGAAGCTTCATATTATTTTTATCTACTGCTGAAACAGCCTCCGGCTAGCGGATTCCTTTCAGAAGACGCTACTGAGCGATCTCGTCCTGTTTTTTCTTTGCGCTCGCCTCAAGCGCCGTTGTCGCCGTTTCTACCATCTTCTGCACTTCAGCCTTCAGCCGATCTACCTCGTCCTTGCCCATGCCGCCGTCCTTCTCGGCTGCGTCGATATCCTTTATAGCTTCCGCGCGATGCCCGCGGAGCGTTATCTTCGCCTGCTCCGTCTTATCGCCTGCAAGTTTCGAGAGTAGTGTACGGCGCTCGCTCGTAAGCTCCGGGAAAATAGCGCGGATACCTGAATCGTCCACGAGAACGGAGATACCGAGATCAGCCTCCCCTATCGCCTTCTCGATGCTCTTGCTGAGCGTCTTGTCCCAGGGCGAGATGCGAATCGTGCGTGCATCCTCCACCGTCACGCTTGCCACCTGCGCAAGCGGCGTGCGCGCTCCGTACGCGTCGACACGCACCGCGTCCAGAAGTGCGGGCGCAGCGCGGCCCGTGCGCACGCCGGAAAGCTCGCGCGTAAGCCACTCCTGCGTCTCCGCTATCTGTCCTTTGAATTTAGAAAAATCGTATGCCATATGCGAGATAGTGTACCAGATTATTAAATATCAGTTGGAAGTCTGGGTGATGTTAGAACTTTTTACAACCAAACTAACTTTTACCTCAGTAAGGCTCTTATTTATTAATTTGATTCTATCCTCAACTGCATTCGATCGGAATAAATGGTACGCCATTAAAGAATCTACTTACTTACAGTCCCATCAATATATAGTTCAAAAGTCTCATTTTCTAGCACGTTCTTGCCGCACTCAACAGGAACAGATACCGTTATTTTTTTGCTGTCTGGAGACCATTCTTTAAAGTAGCCGCAGTAAGTCGCGCTAACTTCAGTGCCGTTACCGGTCGTAAGGTATACACCAGAATCACCTTGTTCATTGTCAAAAGTGTGAGAGATGAACTTACCATCTGGAGATCGATTCTCGGTAAATGTACCACTAAGAAGTTTTGATCGATCAATGGGAGCTGGAGTATATGACGCTGATGAACTTAAAGAACTGACAGAACCTTTGATCTGATTTGTATGAATTGGGTCCGATACTTTATTTCCCCGATTCGTTGCAATTACCGTACCAACTAGAATGGTGAGGGGAAGCAATATAAATAGGAGTATTTTCTTCTTATTCATAAGATGGTTATTAGTTAATAGACTGACTTTCAATAGAAGAACTTGTTGTAGCTTCTGGACTACTAACGTTATTATCCAAGGTTGAACTCGCTACTACACTAACAGGAGTGATCGGGTCGGAAATGGGATCATTAATATCCTGTGGCTGAGAACTATCAATACTTATTCTGTCCTCAGTATATCTAGATTTGGCTATATAAGTTATGGTTTTGCCATCAGGTGAATACTCCGGGTGTATCGCAGATTTATACATTTCTTGATTAGTAAGACGTATTAGGGTCCTATCTTGAGTCCTATATTCCCAGATATCGCCAGCGTTTGCGAAAGCTATACGCGTACTATCTGGCGACCACACAGCAGGGTAATCCCAATCAACAGATGTAATTTTCTCTTTATTGCTCCCATCTGCATCCATTATCCACAGAGATTGTTTGCCAGGTCTAATAAGTAAATCAGATTGCATGAAGAGTATCTTATTGCCCTGGGGTGACCAACTTAGCCAAGTCAAGATATTGTTATCGCCCTTCAATATTAATTGATCTTCCCCTTTTACGTCTCTAACGTATAGATTTGAATTATCAGTTCCCTTTTCCGTTCGAGAATAAGCTATATCAGAATTAACCGTGGAATAGGCCGCACTTATTGTTCCAATAGGTAGACCGGAGTTTTCATAAGAGCCATCAATACCCAAGATATACACCTCTCTACCTTTTGGGTTCTGAATATCCGACAAGAACACTAATGTCTTGGAGCTGTTAGGAGACCATGATACAAAGCTGCCTGCGTGCGGTTTTACAATCGTTCGCCCGTTCTCATCAGTAATATATGTTTCGATAGTTTCTTCATCTTTTTGAACCGTCACTGCCCGGAACTTACCGTCAGGAGACGTGTAAATGTCCTTGCTGTCAAAAGGGCTGAGGGCTATCTTATGTCCAGCAAAAGCAATACCTGAGATTAGGAAGAAGAACGCCAAGGCACCGAGTGCTCCGTAAATATTGTATTTTTTATTTATGATGGGAGTTTTCATAAGGATGGCGGATTAGTTCTCCACAGATACCCTTTATCATTTGTTCTGGGATCAGTACTGGTAGCACCCCATCCAAATGGATCTATTGATTGGCTTGGGTCACCTGTATCGCCCAGAATCACTCCAAAATGTAAATGTGGACCACTCGACGCACCAGTCATTCCACTTAAGAGAATAGTGTCTCCTCTATTAACGGTATCATTCACAGAAAAGAATGATGCGGTGGTAGTAGCATGTGCATATATAGTGGACTGATCAAATTCTGGATGATAAATACGCATACGGTATCCATAACCTTGATTGTGATTGCTAGGATTTTCCCATCCTAAAGTTTCCACAGTACCGCTTGCAGCCGCCAGTATATCCTTACCCTCAGCATTTGTTCCGAAATCAATTCCATGGTGTCCGTCGTAGCATCCTTGAGCATCTATACAATAATTTATATCTGCATCGTTGCCATAAAAGATTGTTCCGTCATATCTAGTCATTTGTGAAGAAACGGAATCATGATCGAATAAAGAAGTTGTAGTACTAAAGTCAGATGGGTCTATCGGTAGACTATAGTCTGCTGGAGATGCAGTCGGCTGAATTTGGTTACCAGAAACAACTATATTTTTAATAACGTAGGCGTAATCGGAAAAGCTGCCAGGAGCATTACCACCCGGACAAGTACCTTCTCCAGGAGGACATATATAAATGTCGTACATCCCATCAGCAACTGGGCTACTTCCGCCAGGACTTCCCAAAAATGCTTTCTGCACACAATGAGGGTCTGTATAAGGGAAATCACAATAACCTTGTGTGCTTGTACCGAAACTTCCAACTGGACCAATTGGATGTGAATAGCCATTTATATATGAATATGTCCCCCCTAAGGATTGACTGTAGTAAAGTGTTTGGCCGTCCATTGAAACTGTATAGTCAGTAATCTCAACAAGAGCAGCATGAACCAAAGGACCAAAACTAAAAAATCCTATCAGCAAGAATGCGCGTAGTAAGTTTTTTCTCATAGTCGAAATGCGCTGTTCTAGAGTCTGATAGGCGAAGGCTGAAAATGCGTGGTAGAAAAATTACCGACTCCACATGAGTAAGTATGTAAGATCAGATCTTAAGGAAATTTAATGAAAAGATAAAATCTTTCTAAAGTCTGTGGATAAATAATCTAAGTACCGCCTTACATTCCAAATTATCAGAACCATTTGTGACGTCCCTATATCTGTAGCGCTTGTAGATGACAAAGGCGAACGAAGGAGGTCTGAGGGTACTTGCTACCCAGGCAGCTCAGCAAACTGGGGAGCGTCGCAGAATCATCGAGGACTTTATTTACGATGATTCATGAACCTCTCATCCCGACAGACGGTCGAAATTCTAATGGATACATCACAAGAGAGCGCACA
The DNA here is from genome assembly GCA_040388985.1 of Patescibacteria group bacterium. Lineage (GTDB taxonomy): Bacteria > Patescibacteriota > Minisyncoccia > Phycocordibacterales > Phycocordibacteraceae > C7867-001. The sequence goes on from JAZKAU010000003.1 coordinate 19,407, forward strand.
ACCCCTGGTACAGCGCTCTCTTACATTGCCGAGAGAACAGATTTCAGCCATCAAGATCAGAAAGCGACAAGGGCTGCGATACGCCATAGGCTGAGAATTATATGGATACATGAGACCAGTAACCTTTTGACGGCCAGGGCGTCATAAAGCGCCGATTGACTATGGTCCAGATACTTACTATAACTATTCACAGCAACTAGTTCTTGGTTGCGCAGTCGAGGAAGTGTTATGAAGAAGCGCGTACATGCTCGGACGATCCTGAGCAAGAAGTTCACGAGGGCAAGCCCGAAATTTCTCACTACGCCGGGCGATCTGCTCGCATTCATCGAGAAGACGCTGAAGGTCGATTCCGGCGACGCGGAAGTGCATCTGAGCGGCGACACGCCATGCTCCGATAAGCCGTTCGATATCGAGCTGGTCATCGAGACCTACGTGGGCATGTCACAGCTGGAGTGCCAGCAATCGGCGCAAGGCATCTACGACTTCATCCTCGCAGCTGAAGGATATGAAGCTGACGAGGTGAATCTCGGAGTCTGGCTCAAGACACCGATTGGGGATTATTACTTCCACAGGGGTAGCCCGAGGATCCCGGTGAGCTGAACGAGATCACGTTCAACCCTCGAGCTCAACCCTCAGACCACGCCGTCCCCCGGGACGGCGTGCTCAATTCAATACTAATTGTTTGAGCAGTTTTGAATGTCCTTAGACCAAATCAATAAGGATCTGTGCCCGGTATGTACCAATAGCCATTGCAGGTCGACGATGTCTAGCCTTTCTGGTATGGAACGTAGTCGTTCCTGTCGGAGGAGATAGTACCACCTCTCCACCTGATGAGAGCGAATACTCAGTAGCAGGTCCTGCATATGTTTTAAGTACTCGAACAGGAACATCGTCGGCATGCCAAGGTCCTGGGCCAATACCTCTTGCGCTTGGCCATCTGAAACTCCTAAGAAGCAGTGCTCTTAAGCGTTTCTTTGGAAAGATACGGAGAATGTTTTGAATATCTCCAACAATCTTTTCTTTTAATTCTGTAGCGTGAAGGTGGCCTTCAAATTCTTTTTCAAGTCTTTCAATCGCATCGTACCCTGTAAAAGATTTATCTATATCCGTAATTGATCCGAACACCTCTTCGAAAATTCTTGAGTCGACAGATCCTGTATCTTCGTAAAAGACTACATGTGAACCAGCTTCCAACAGGCTCGGAACTTCTTCAAGAGACGTCGCTACCGCTCCTTCTAGGAAACTTGATTTTACTTGTTCCTGAAGTGATAGAGGTTTATATCTTTCTGCTCCTTCTGGCATTTATATACTCTAGCAGGATGTCGGTGGACCAGGAACCGAAGGTTATAGAAAGCGACAAGGACTCCGATACGCGATAGGCTGAGGGATATATGGCGAAGGACGAGATGTGGGACGTGGCGGTCATAGGCGGCGGAGCCGCCGGGATGATGGCGGCGGGACGGGCCGCAGCCCAAGGCGCGCGCGTCGTGGTTATCGAGAAGAATCCGGGACTCGGCAAGAAACTCCTTATTACGGGCGGTGGGCGCTGCAATGTTACCAACGCCGAGCCTGATACGCGCGTACTACTCGCCAAATTCAACAGCCGAGGCAAGAAGACCGATCAGTTCCTCTTCTCTCCGTTCGCGCGCCATGGCGCGAAAGATTCCCTGGAGTTCTTCAACGGGCGCGGCATGCCCACCAAGATAGAAGACAATAACCGGGTCTTCCCGCAAAGCGACAGCGCGCAGTCCGTCTGGGACGTGCTCGTGCAGTATATGAAGGAAGGCGGTGTGAAAGTCATCTCGGGTATAAAGGTCTCTAAGATAGTCTCGAAGAGCGGACACATCTCGCACGTCGAGCTTGTGAATGGTCAACGCATAACCGCGCGCTCCTTTATATTCGCTACCGGCGGAAAGTCCCGCCCGGAGACCGGGTCGACCGGCGACGGCTTCGCCTGGCTGCGCGCGCTCGGCCACGCGATTCGCGAGCCCGACGCTTCTCTCGTGCCGCTTACTATAAAGGAGTCATGGGTGAAGGATCTGGCCGGGGTGAGCCTCAAAGGCATCACGCTCACACTCATCCAGAACGGAAAAAAGTACGGAAAGCAATCCGGCAAGATGCTCTTCACCCATCGCGGCGTGAGCGGGCCTGCCGTACTCAACCTCTCCCGCGACGCGGGAGAGCTCCTCGGATACGGCCCCGTCACTCTCTCGCTCGATATGCTTCCCTCCACCAATCTCGAAGCGCTCGACACGAAGCTGCGCTCCGTATTCAGCGTGGATAGCAATAAGAAAGTGAAGAATGTGCTCGGCCCTTTCATCCCCTCCCCTGCCCTCGTGGGCGCAGTACTCGCACAAGCGGCAATCGATCCCGATCTCGCGTGTCACTCCGTGACACGCGCACAGCGCATCGCGCTCGGCCATAGCATCAAAGGACTTACGCTCACCGTGAAAGGCCTACTCGGTGTCGAGAAGGCCATCGTGACCAGCGGCGGTGTCGCGCTCACCGAAGTCGATTTCCGAACCATGCGCTCGCGCCTCGTCGATAACCTTTACATCGTGGGTGATCTTCTCGACATCGACCGCCCGAGCGGCGGCTACAGCCTCCAGCTCTGCTGGACGACGGGCATGGTTGCAGGCGAAAACGCGGCTCGCCTTGCCGCTGCGCCTCTTAGAATTTGAGTAAACAGATTGAGCAAAATTTAAGTAAAATAAATATAAGACGACTTCAGAGCTGTCCACTTACGATTCTGGCTTCAGGTGTATTAGTGAAACGTAGAATGCTGGATATATGGAAAAAAGGTTTGACGAGTGGAATAAGCTGAAGAAATTTACTCACTCTCAAGAAAAAACTGTGCTGTATTGTAAGCGTGAGATTTGGTGGTTAATTCTCGGAGTAAACGTTGGATACGAGCAAGATGGTACAGGTCATGATTTTGAACGGCCTGTACTCGTATTGAAAGGTTTCAGCCGTTTTGCATGTTTAGTAGTTCCTCTCACTACTTCTAGGAAGAAAAATAAATATCATGTTGATATCGGGACCATCGACGGCAAGCGGGCGTGTGTGATCATTTCTCAAATTCGCCTCGTAGATACACGCCGATTCGTAAATAAGCTCTGCACATTAGACGAAGGTACGTTTGGACATGTAGTAACTGCCATCAAAACGATGTTTTGATGGCAGTTACTTTTCTCCCCTTACGGGGCGAGGCCGAAGCCATTTGTATCTATAGGATATCAAACTAATATTCCTCGTCAAGAAACTCTATTAAGGCAAGATGAATTTATTCATCTAAGAAGAAATCTAAGAAAACGTAAATAAATACTAAATACGATTACCATATTCGCAGCGCATATATAGCATGACTTATTTGGATAGTTGCTAGCCTGAAATGGATAGAGACTAGTTATGAAGACCAAATCCCTCGACACTCCTCATACCGCTCGCAAATCTTCTAAATTTTCAGTATCTGAAGAACTCGCGAATGGAACCTCGGTATCAATGGTGATGCTCATAGATTCTCTTATTGCAGACGCGCATGCGCGCAAAGCTTCAGATATACATATTGATCCTGGACAGGAAGAGGTACGGATTAGATTCAGGGTTGATGGCTTACTGGAAGAGGAATGTCGATTCCCAACAAATATTCATACTGAATGCATCGCACGTCTCAAGATACTTGCAGGATTGCGTACCGACGAGCACTTCGTAGCTCAGGATGGCCGGTTCCGATTTACACTCTCGAATAACTCCTGGATAGATATCCGCATAAGCATTGCGCCTACGTACTATGGCGAGAATGCCGTATTACGTCTCTTATCGGCGAACGCTGGCCAGCAGACTTTCTGCGAACTGGGAATAGACGCTGGGCAAGAGCGCAGCATGGAACGTGCCGTGGCGCGCGGAAACGGCATGATCCTCGTAACCGGACCGACTGGAAGTGGTAAGACGACAACGCTGTACGCGCTTATGCGCACTCTCGCGAACGGGACGATGTCCTTGGTGAGCATCGAAGATCCTATCGAATACTCGATGGAAGGAGTCAGTCAAATCCAGGCGAATGAACGAACAGGTCTCTCATTCGCTCACGGACTCCGTTCGATACTCCGACAAGACCCCGATGTAATAATGGTGGGCGAAATACGCGATGCAGAGACTGCCGGACTTGCCGTGAATGCAGCACTTACCGGACACCTGGTGCTCTCAACGCTTCACACAAACGACGCGCCGACGACTCTCCTGCGTCTCGTCGATATGCGAGTGGAACCCTATCTTATCGCTTCAACCGTGCGGCTTATCATCGCTCAACGGCTCGTACGACGTATCTGTAAGGAATGCAAGCGACAGCGCAACATAACTGAATCCGAGCGGTCTGAACTGTCGCAGCAATTCGAGAATGGTGCGCATATCCCGGATACGCTGTCCGAAGGCTCCGGATGCGCAGCCTGCAATGGAAGCGGGTATCGCGGCCGCATCGGTGTTTATGAGTTCCTGGTCGTTACCTCACCTCTGCAGGAGGCACTGGCGAGACGTTTAAGTGAACAGGAATTGCGAGTCCTCGCAATATCAGAAGGTATGGGCTCAATGGAAATGGATGGACTCCAAAAGATAGAGGAGGGCCATACGACCATCGAAGAAGTACTTCGTATTCGCCATGAATGACTTCCATGAGTTCACAACTAGAGTACTGAAGCGCATACGCAGTTATTGGAATGAATTGCGTAGTCCTGTCCGCATACGGCTGCGAACCGATGATGGCATCCTACTCGCTAAGCGACTCGCGCTCTATCTGCGCTCGGGCGTGCCGATAGCGCAGGCGCTCGCACTCATGCAGGAAGATGCTGCAACCAGCAACTCAGCTCGCGTACTCGAAGCCGTTGCTGCTGACGTGAATCGTGGCCTCAAGCTTTCAAGCGCCCTATCACAATTCCCGAGAGTATACGGCACGTTCCATGCCAATCTCATAGCCATCGGTGAGGCGAGTGGCACGCTTCCTGAGAATCTTCACTATCTCGCGGAATTGCTCACGCGACGCAAGCACCTGCGTCAGAAAGTTCTCAGTGCAATGGTATACCCGGGCATCATTATGGTCGGAACTATCCTCGTCTCAGGATTCCTCGTATTCTATGCCTTTCCCAAGATCCTTCCGCTCTTGAAGGGATTCCATACAAAGCTTCCCTTCACTACCCGGTTGCTCATAGGACTCTATAGCGGGCTTACGAGACACGCTCTCTTTCTTGGTGCGCTATTGGCATGCGTTTGCATTGGGATTCTCTATCTCTGGCACAAACCTGGCGTTCGCAAACGCGCTGCACTCATTCAACTTCATATACCGCTTCTGAATTCCCTGAGTCGCTCCTATTACTTGGCGACTATTTTCCGCACGCTTGCAACACTGCTTCAGAGCGGTATACGGCTCGAGGCAGCGCTTGCGCTTACTGCAGACGGACTTAGCGCGAGCATGTATCGCGAATCGCTGAATACTATACGGACTAGCGTGCTCCAAGGAAGCCGTGTGTCTACCCACGTTCGCGCGTATCCCAGCCTCTACCCATCAACGGTAAGGCAACTCATCGCGCTCGGCGAGGCGACGGGTAGATTGCGTGAGAGCTGCAGCACTATTGCGGAGATATATGAGGAACGACTCGATGAACTGACTCGTACCCTTTCAGTACTTGTTGAACCTGCACTCATGATAGGTATGGGATGCGTCGTCGGCTTCGTCGCGCTTGCCATCATTACGCCTATCTACGGCCTTACTCAGAACTTGAACGTACATTGATATGCATGCTCGATCAAATTCACTCAAAGGATTCACGGTGGCCGAAGTCATGCTCGTCATAGGACTTATAGCTCTTCTCGGGGGAATGACGGCAGTCGAAGGATTTAACGCCTACCGCCGGGCACTCACGCGCACTGACGCAGAGCGGATATTCGGACTACTTCGACGTGCGCGAAGTGATTCGATTCACGGAGTGTGTCTATCAGGAACATGCACAGAGAGTCCCTTCCATGGCGTATCTCTGAGCGCCCATGGGGCGACGCTCTTCGAGGGATCCGACTTCAAAACGCGATCACAGTCAGTCGACGAGACTCTGAGCCTTGAGGGCACTGGTATCGCAAGCAGTACGGGCGATATACTATTCGCTCCTCTGACTGGTAAGGCCGATAAAGATGCCACTGTCACGCTGGCAGATCCGTATGGCGCGCGCTGGGATATAACGGTATACGCGTCGGGAGCGATAGATATGAGTCTCCAAGACGAGACTGATTAAGTCGTATGCGCGCATTTTCGACTATCGAGATACTGCTTGCGCTTGCGATCCTGACCAGCACCTTGGTCGCCGTTGCACTCGTGGCACTCGGTACGCCGTTCATGCTCGCAAACATGAAGCTCGAACATGAAGCATACGGACGAGCGAGTATGCAGCTCGAGCGCGTAGAGCACCTTGCACGCCTTGACTATAGCCGCATCGCTCCGGTCGCAAGTTCGACGCAACACGGATTTACAACGTCTCTTTCGATCGAACCGCTAGACGATGAAGCTTCTGCGCGCGTATATTCGAATGTCTCATGGACGGATTCGCAGGGCGAGAACAGGTTCGCGTCGCTTGAGACGACCGTAACCGACCCGACGGCTATCGACGCCCCGTGCGACCCGCTCATCATCGGCGACTGGACACGCCCGAGAGTCGTCGCTACGTATCAACTCAGCGCGGGCAGCTTGCTGCCCGCCGGGACTCCAATCGATACCTATTCGGTGTCAGATATCTCAGTACTTGGCTCTACCCTTATCGCATCCGTCAGCGCTACCGGCCAGGCCACGTCCTCAACTCTATTCTTTTTCAATGTCGCAGATTCACACCATACTCCTCTACCGTTCGGGATTGGCTTTGATAATGCGAGCACATCGCGCACCGGATTCTCGGCGGTGACCACCGGAGCAGGATATGTCTTTGCTGCCAATGGCTTCGGGAGCGCAAGCGCAGCAACATGTGCAGACAACGTTAGCTGCGCCCAACTACAGATATTCGAAGTTCCTGAAACAGGGGCCCCGCAACGTATCGGTACACTCGCGTTCAATAAGAACGCGTTCCCGCACGCCGTCACCGCAACCGGCGCCTCGGCGGGTGCGCGAGCTGTCTTTTACTATCATGGCTTTCTCTATCTCGGTCTTGAAAAGACGTCCGGAGGTCAGGAATTCGTAATCGTAGACGTACATGATGCTGCACACCCCCGCTTCCTCAGCGGTGTGCCGATCGGCAGGTCCGTAAATCATATTCTCGTACGTGGTTCATACGCGTACGTTGCTACTGATGATCCTGCGCGCGAGCTTACTATTGTGGACATACACGATCCCCAACATCCCGTCGTTGCTGGCGTATGGAATGCACCTGGAAGCATTGGCTTCGGACTGGGGAGCGCAATTACGGCACACGGGACTATCATCCGTTTCGGAAGAACGTATGTGAATAATGCGCCCGAACTTCTATCGCTTGCCGCTGATGACCTATCGATGGTCCATCCGCTAGCTGCGAAAGATATCGGTACAGCGCTTAGTCCGGAAAGCGTCCGCGGACTTCTTACCCGCGACTTCCTCACCTATGTGCTTACTACTACCTCGCTCCAGTTTTTCGATACATCCACTCCAACCGCATTCACTCCCTACGCGATGTCCCTCGCACTGCCGAGCGGCACTCAAGGTACGGCACTCGCTTGCCGCGGCAATATGATCTATATCGGGCTTACCCGCACGAGCGACGGAACCGGATTCATACAAGCTCTTACCAGCTCCTAGATATGCGAGGTTTTACCCTTATAGAAACCTTGATATATCTCGCGCTTTTTGCGCTGCTTATGAGTGGCGCGATTGGCGGCGTGAATGCTATACAAGAATCTGCGGAGCGGACAAGCAAACAAACCATACTCATAGATGAAGCGCTATATCTCGAAGGTCGTCTTCGTACAGAGGTAGAGCATGCCGACCGTATTATCTCGCCGTCAAAGGACATGCCAAGCGGTACGCTGACTTTTGAAGAAGACGGTCTACGTGTCGACATTGAACAAGAGCTGGGGAGTTTGGTACAGCGGATTAGTGATGAAGATACGATCCTGAACGACAATGCGGTTAAAGTAGCGGGTATCGCTTTCACCAGATCCAGTTCGGCGAATGATCCTCAACATATCGATATATCCCTTACGCTGCAGGCGCAGGGCGCTCCTGCTGCTACGGTATATTCGCAAACGGTATACCTTTCGCCATGAAGTACCTGCACGTAACGACGCCTTCTTATTCCAAGGCACCAAGCGGCTATATCGCGCTCATATCTGTACTCATACTTTCTGCTGTCCTTATGGTGCTTGTCTTTGCAGCAAATACGAATGCTTTCTTCGCGCGCGCGAACCTCTCGCGTGCTGAGGATCATGCCGCGGCGCGGCATGCAGCTGATGGCTGCGCACTATTCGCACTGCGTGCGCTTGGAATAGATGGTTCCATATTTGAAAGTATTCCCGTCGTAGTACATCTGGATGTTTCTTCGATTTGTACCCTTCTCGTAGGCTCAATATCCGGAAATACAGCAAAGATCACAGCGCGTGCGACCTCAGGTACAAGCGTAGTCGTAGTCAAAGTAGATGCTACGCGCGACGCCGCCAGCAAGCCTTTTCATCCAACGACTTGGGGCGAGACTGCAGAAAAGTAGAATCTTGAGAACTTATAAGAAATATCTGAATGACTTTAGGTGTTATGCACGGCTTGGACTATTCCGCGTAAAGAGACATTTGGCAGACTAAACCTATACAGACATAACCTCCCGCCTATGACACATTCCATTCCGCCATCTTCAAAGACACACATTTATGAACGAGGCTTCACGCTTATAGAAATACTGGTTGTCATCGGCATGATAGCAGTACTTGCAAGCGTCGTGCTTATAGCCATAAATCCTCTCCGGCAATTCGCGCAGGCCCGGAACTCGCAGCGCATAAGTAACGTGAATGCGATATTGAACGCCGTCGGTAACCGTCTCGCCGAACACCAAGGCATCTTTACTGAGGCCAGTAGCACCTGCCCTGCTATTCCCTCTTCCGATATTGATATCGCAAAGAATCAGTATGATCTCCGGCGATGCCTCGTACCCACCTACATATCCGAACTTCCGTTCGACCCGGACGGCGGAAGCAACACATGCATAAATGACGCCTGTAGTGACGGAGACTATGACACCCGCTACACCGTTCGTGAAGACAGTAGCTCAGGACGCATCACCGTCTGCGCTCCGAACGCCGGGCATGAGTCCTCGATTCCCGACAGCCAGAGGTATTGCCTAACCCGCTAGTTACATCCTTCCGCCATTAACAAAAGAACTTAGATACCTCATACTATGAATATGACTCCAAGCCGAACATTCTTAATTGGCCGTAACGCTAGCACTGGACAACTGGTAAGCGTTCAAGTTGCTCAAAGTCATCCAAAGACTCATATTGTCGAGCGACTTCATAAATATGCAGGACCTGCCCCACGTGAGTTAAGGAATATAATTATCAAACCTGCAGTATCCAAGAAGGTTAGACCGAGAAAGACCGGAACGAAGCGAGCCACTTCTTCAAAGAAGAAATAACCATGAGGCATTGCGTTGTCTTAGACAGCTGTTTCCTTGTCGGTGTGCTGGATAGTACTGATTCCTTTCATCAAGATTCAACGTACCTCTTCACTATTCTGTTAAGCACCAGAACGAGGGTCAAGATCATACTACCTGCGGTCGTCCTGTATGAAACTATTGTCATCCTTACGCGAAGAGGTATCTCACATAGGAGAATACTAGGAGCTGTTACCCGACTTATTCATAATTCAAAGATAATTATCCTGTCACTCACGGAAACCTCTGCATTAAAACATTGCCGGAGGTTACTATCGCAAACGTCTCAAATAGATGCACTTAGAACAGCAGACTATATGATCGCCTGCATTGGAGTTGACTTTGAAGCGCAGATTCTCACATTCGATAAGATAATGAGAAATCGGGTGAAGAAAGTCTACCCAAGTATTTACTATTGTTCATCAAAGGGCGGAATGATAGACGAGACGGGGAATTTCTTGGCCGAGTTAGAACTTCAAGCTGTATAGATCTTTGCTTGATCACTGCGTTAGAAACTTCAGAACTTTGCGGAAGGCGATGCCGCGCTGCGAGATGCGATTCTCATGGTCGATGTTCATCTGGGCCCAGGTAAGGGTTTCGCCATCCGGCACGAAGAGCGGGCTATAGGGCATCTTTGGCTGCGGCTTTGCGCGCGGCGCTTCGAGAAGCGTTCCGGCGACTTCGCCCGTAAACGGGTGCTCCTGTCCTTCCGGCGAGACTAGGACGACCACCGTCCGGAATATCGCAGAGCGATCTTTCGCGCCTCCGAGACGCTTCAGGCAATACTGCATGATCTCGTCAGTTGAGACGTCCCCGGCCCAGCTGGCGGCGCGGATGCCGGGCGCGCCATCGAGCGCAGTAATGAAGAGACCGGTCTCGTCTGCCATCGTCCAGAGCCCTGGCGCATGCTCATGCGCGTACCACGCCTTCTTCGCGGCATTCTCTTCGAGCGTCTCGCCGTTCTCCACGGCTTCGCCTTCTATGCCCGCTTCTTCGAGTGTCCTCACGCGCAGGCCGCTACCCTCGAATATCTCCTGAATCTGGAGTGCCTTGCTCGGATTGCGAGTGGAGAGGATGATATCCATACATGGCTTTCCCGGATTATACCAGCACGACATCTTGAACCCTCAGATATGTTGGAAGCCGGCGCGGGGGCCGGCTTCTGGGTTGGTGACTGGATGCGGTCAGGACTGACCGGCGGCGTAGAGCGCTGCGTTTTGTCCCTCCGATTGCTCGGAAAGGCTCGCGGCGTAAACGAGCGCCAGGATCAGGAGCGCCAGGATCACGATGGCACGGCGCAGCCGAGGCCATTGCGACCGCACTTCGTCCTTCGGCTGTGCATCCTTCAGGGCCGCAGCGTGACGCGAACGGTCCAGCGGGTAACTAACATCGTCCATTTAAGCACCTCTTCTTATACGATTGCGATTGAGCTTCAGTTCATATTGTAGCAGCTTTTATAGGTTCGGTCAAAATGAGTATATTCGTACGCGAATCTATCCTTCATGAAGCGTTCATGCATAAACGGTGATACTTTGGACATATTAATAACGCTGATCCTGTATGCGCATCCTCATCGTTGAAGACGAACCGAAGCTCGGCGAAGCACTCAAGAAAGGCCTTGAACTCAAAGGCTATACGGCGGATTATCTCGAGGACGCGCAGAAGGCGCGTACCCGCATAAAGCTATACCGCGACGAATATGACCTGATCCTGCTCGACCTCATGATGCCGGGCGTCGACGGCGCGACCATCTGCAAGGAAGCGCGCGAGGAAGGCGTGACGACGCCTATCATCATGCTCACGGCCAGAGACGAGACGGATATGAAAGTGAAGCTCCTCAATCTCGGAGCCGATGACTATATCGCAAAGCCTTACTCGATAGAGGAGGTGGTCGCCCGCATCAATGCGGTGCTGCGCCGCCCGGAGGCGGCGCTGCCGACCGTGCTTACGGTGCGCGATATCACACTCGATCCCGGGAAGCACACGGTCACCAAGGGCGGCAAGGAAGTCGCCCTTACCCTGAAGGAGTTTTCCCTGCTAGAATTCTTCATGCGCCATCCCAACGAGGCGATGAAGCGCGAAGCCGTCCTCGATCACGTCTGGAGCTTCGACTTCCCTGCCTTCAGCAACGTGCTCGACGTGCATATGAAGAACCTGCGCAAGAAACTTGATGACTATGCCGACTCCGACCCACTCTTCGAAACTATCCGCGGTATCGGTTACCGCCTTAACGGATAAATACCGGGAGAATCCGTATTGGCGGAGTGCATTCAATATCATCGCCATACAGACTCTGCTCGTGATATTCACGGTCGTCGTCTTTGCCTTTGCTATCAAATATCAGCAGACGCAGACCGTGCAGGTCCTGCGCGACCATATTACGCAGATAGCGAGCGGTGCGCCGCCTATTAACGGCGCGCTCGCGAACGCCTTCCAGAACGTCCGGTATGAGACGCTCGGCGGCGTCCTCTTAGTGCTCATTACTCTCACGGTGCTCTTCGGCTTTCTCGCCGCGCGCTACGCCCTTTCTCCGACGCGCAATTCTCTCGAATATCAGAAACGCTTTATCGGCAATATCGCGCACGAGTTGCGCACTCCCCTCTCCATTATCCGCACGAATACGGAAGTAGCGCTGATGGACCCATCGCTGAACGACTACGCCAGGTCCACACTCACGATGACTATAGAAGAACTTGACCGCGTTTCGGAGACTATTAATAACCTGCTTACCTTCGATACGTTGCTTCGCCCGGAGCGAATCCGGAAGGGGCCGGTGAATCTCATGTCCGTGATCGAACTGGTCGTAGAGCGCCACCGCGATTTGGCTACTACGCGCGGCATCATGCTCACTCACAGCGGATCAGACATCGCCTACCTCTTCGGGAACGAAGTCGCGCTCGGACAGGTCTTCACGAATCTGGTGAAGAACGCTCTTAACTACACGCCGCAGCATGAAGGCCGCAGCGTTGAAGTGAGAATCGTCGATAACGATGAGACTATCACGGCCAGTGTCATCGACACGGGCATCGGCATCGCGCAGAAGGACCTCTATCACGTCTTCGAGCCCTTCTACCGCGGCGACACGTCGCGAGCGCGCCGCATCGGCGGCGGAACAAGCGGACTCGGTCTTGCTATCGTCAACGATATCGTGCGCGCTCACCAAGGCTCGATCATCGTGCGCAGCGCGCTCAATCGCGGCACCACCATCGAGATATCATTCCCTAAAGCTGACACCACCGAATACGTAAAAGAGATCGCAGCCAAAGAAGATGATGCGGAAGAGTATGAAGCTGCGGTCGTGAAGTCCTAATCGAATCAGATGCTATATTTGACAATGCCTATAAATATTATACACTGCTCAGGTACCCCTTTGACTCGATAACGACGGAGAAGACAGTAATGACTCGTTATACCCGATATCAGGGACTGATCCTTGGCTTCATTCTCATCCTGGGCGGATTCACCATCTGCGGGCTCAGTTCGCTCGCGCTAATGATGACGATGCTCGATCGCGAGACTATGCTGACGTCGAGCGTGATGAGCTTCGCGTTCGCGTTCGTCGTCTTCGGCGCCGGCGTGGTCATCTTCTGCGAGTGCTATCGCGCATGCTCGCATGAGGAGCGCCGTACGGTGACCGAGGTCGCAGTCTGCGGCGTCATCGGCGCTCTCGGCCTCGTCTTCGTCCTGGCGCTCGTGCTCATTCCGGACATGAATTCCGGCGGGCGGTGGCTCTGCATGGCGTGTGCGACGGCGTTCTTCGTGTTCGCCGCCCTTCGCCTGCGCAAGCGCCTGCACAAGCGCGACGAAGAAGAATCTGTCGCCTAGCGCTCCGGCCAAGCGCGACAAAGCCCTCCCCGGTGCGATCGGGGAGGGCTTTTGACATCTCAATGTTTGTCGAATGTGGACGTCACTTCTTGAGACCTGCGCCGTTTCTAAAAAGCAGCAGTACCCACACGAGCATCAGGATCGTGAAGCCGCCGATGACGGCGAAGCAGGTCGTAAGGCGTACATCAGAGACGCCGAGGAAGCCGTACCGGAAGGCGTTCACCATATAGAGGATAGGGTTAGCGAGCGAGATGTTCCGAAACAGAGGCGGGAGCAGCGATATGGAGTAGAAGACGCCTCCGAGGTACGTGAGCGGCGTGAGTACGAAGCTCGGCACGATGGTTATGGCGTCGAAGGATTTCGCGTAGATGGCGTTCACGATGCCCGCAAGCGCGAATAGGAGCGCCGTTAAAAAAGCAGCGACAAAGAGTATTAATATATTGAAGACGGCGAGATGCGTGAACAGGAGCGCGACGATGATGACGAGCACGCCGGTCAGTGCCGCCCGTATCATGCCGCCGGTCACGAAGCCTGCGACCACCGCCCACGACGGCATCGGCGAGACAAGTATCTCGTCGATGGTATGCTGCCACTTCGCGAAGTAGAACGTGGAGACCGTATTCATATAGGAACTTGTGATGATGGTCATCATGATGAGGCCTGGCACGATGTACTGCATGTAGCTATAGCCGTCTATAGGCGCGACCTGGCTGCCGATGAACCGTCCGAAGACGATGAAGTAGAGGGTGGTCGTTATTACCGGCGGAAGGAGCGTCTGCGACCAGATGCGTATGATGCGCGTGAACTCCTTGTGGACGATAGTGCTGTAGCCGATGAGTGTGGGAGATTTCATATCTTAAGCATTAGCGTCTTTCTTCTCGATGAGCTGTATGAATACCTCCTCGAGACGGCTGCCCATCGAGCGGACATTGCTCACGTGCACGCCCACCGACGAGAGCTTGCGGAAGGCCTCGTTCATCGTGCCTCCGGGACCGAGCGTAAGTTTAAGCGTATGGTCATCCTCGCGTTCGAGCGGTTCGCCGCGCAGAAGCTGCATGACGGCCTCTGTGAGCTGCTCGACCGTGTCGAGCAGCACGGTAGTTATGTGAAGCTTGGTGAGGAGCTCCTTCACGCTTCCCTGCTCGATGATATCGCCATGATTGATTATGGCGACGCGGCGGCAGAGCTGCTCGGCTTCTTCGAGGTAGTGCGTGGTGAGGAGGATGGTCGTTCCCTTCTCGTTCAAATCCTTCAGGAATTCCCACATGCTGCGCCGCAGCTCGACGTCGACGCCGGCCGTCGGCTCATCGAGCAGCAGCACTTGCGGCTTATGGATGAGCGCACGAGCGATCATCAACCGGCGCTTCATGCCGCCAGAAAGGTTCTGCGCCTGATCGTTGCGCTTCTCCCAGAGACCGAGTTCCTTTAATAGCACTTCCGCATACGGCATCGCATCAGCCTTCCGTATGCCGTAGTATCCGGCCTGCGCGATGACGATATCGAGTACCTTCTCGAAGATGCTGAAGTTGAATTCCTGTGGGACGAGCCCGATGAACGTCTTCGCCTTGTCGGGGTCGACATCGGTGGATACGCCGTGGACCGATACGGTGCCCGACGACTTGCGGCCGAGTCCTGCGAGAATTGAAATGAGCGAGGTCTTGCCTGCGCCGTTCGGGCCAAGCAGCGCGAAGAACTCGCCCTGGTCGATGGTAAGCGACACGCCTTTGAGCGCTTCGGTGGGCAGTTCCTTATTCCCCTTACTCTGGGGATAGACCTTCTTGAGATCCTGTATCTCTATCGCGGGCGTCATTTTTCCTAGTATACGACATTTCTTTCTTAGGAGCCAAATTGGCGAGTTAGAAAGAAAGAAGCGCTCTTGTAGCGTCGAGTCGCGATGCATTTGGGAAATGTGCTCTATATTGGGTATAGCAGACCGGTCTTCGCAAAGATTGCGGTATCTTTAAGTGAGTTATGGTGGGCACACTTATCGTACTTCTTGCTACTCTCGTCGCGCTTCTCGTAAGCGGCTTGTTCGTCTATGTAGGCATCAAGATGACGATGGGGGCGAAGGTCACGGTGCGTGTGGATGTGAATCTGCCTGAAACAGGAACGCGCTCACAAGCGATGCCTCACGAGACGACTGACCACACACTGCGTGACCGGCTTGCGACAGTCATGCGTGGTGACGTTACTGACGCGCAGGACGAGCGCATCCGCTACAGCCGCGACACGAGCATATTCGTAAGGAAACCATCAGTCGTCGTCTACCCCAAAGATGGCGATGATGTCTCATATCTCGTACGCCAGGTGGCGGCACTGAAGAAAGAAGGACAGAACGTGTCGATCACTGCGCGCTCGGCAGGCACGGATATGTCCGGCGGTCCGCTCACCGACTCAGTGGTCGCCGTATTCACGAAATACATGAATCATGTGCCGGAAGTAGTGGGAGACGCACACGGCGGATATGCGATCACCGAGCCAGGTGTCTACTATCGCGACTTCGAGAAAGAGACGCTCGCGCACGGTGGCCTCATGCTTGAGTCATATCCGGCGTCGCGCGAGCTCGCCGCCATGGGCGGCTTGTTTAACAACAACTCGGGAGGCGAACGTACGCTCGAATACGGCAAGACGGAAAAGTACGTCGAAACAGTCGACGTCGTGCTCTCCGATGGCACCATGACGACATTTAAGGAACTCTCGCAGATGGAACTCGCGCAGAAGAAGAAGTTGGATATGCTCGAAGGCTCGATATATCGCGAGATGGATGAGCTGCTCACCAAGCACCGCAAAGAGATAGCGCTCGCCAAACCCAGGGTCTCGAAGAACTCGGCTGGTTACGCGCTCTGGAACGTGAAGGACGAGCGCGCGAAGACCTTCAATCTCGCGAAGCTCATATGCGGCGCTCAGGGTACGCTCGCGCTCACCACGTCTATGAGGCTGCGTCTCGTAAAGGATCAGGGCGCGCGCAGCATGCTCGTCGCCTTTCTCTCGGAGAACGACATGCGGCATCTCCCCGGTATCGTGCGCGCCGTGCTTCCGCATAATCCCGAATCGTTCGAATCGTTCGACAAGCACACGCTTTCGCTAGCCATCAAGTTCCTTCCGGGTCTGCTCTCGCAGATGGGAATCTTCCGCGCCGCGCGGCTCGGCCTTTCCTTCCTTCCGGAACTCTGGACATCGATCACCGGCGGGCTTCCCTTCTTCATCCTCATGGCAGAGTTCTCTCGCGGCTCGCATGAAGAATCACTCGCAGCTGCTCGCGCGGCCGAGGCATCGCTGCGTCCATTCACACTTCGCACCCGCATCCTCAAGAACGAGCATGCGAGCGAGAAATATTGGATAGTGCGGCGCGAGAGCTTTGCGCTCCTGCGTAAGCATTCGAAGGGTCTCTACGCTGCACCCTTCATCGACGACATCATCGTCCCGCCGGACTCATATCCAGAATTCCTGCCACGCCTAAACGCGCTGCTCGACGAATATAAGGATTACTTCGTCTATACTATCGCCGGACACATCGGCAACGGCAATTTCCATATCATTCCTCTCATGGATCTGAGTCGGCCTGAAGTCCGGGATGTCATAACCGAGCTTGCGCCGAGAGTCTATAGCCTTGTCATCCGGTACGGAGGCTCGACCACCGGCGAGCATAATGACGGCATCATCCGTACGCCGTATCTTCCCCAGCTCTTCGGTCCCGAGATCTATGGCCTTTTCAAGCAGACGAAGAATATCTTTGATCCTGAGAATATCTTTAACCCGGGCAAGAAAGTCGGAGGAACCTTCGAGGACATTAAGAAGGACATGATAACCAGCGCGTAGAGCTTCCTAAAATTCCCCAATCTGCTTTGTTGTCGCTATCACTCGAATCCTCACGTACGCCCCTGGTTACTTACGACGGGCTGGAGTTAGTAACCAGGAAGTGCCCTTGGGGTGCATCTGAGTACGACTCGGATTCTCGCTCTGCTCCGCCTCGCATCTCGGGTTTTTTAGAAACCTCTATTTGCGAGTTTGGGGGCGAAGGACTCAAGTTTCGGTATATAAAGTAATCCACACCCACCCCGTAATTCCTTGTGTTTTCATGAAGGATATAGCATAATAGCTACAACTCGCCGGTCTACCCTAGCTTCGTGCGGCCGCAAGGCTTTTCAAGGTTCGGCATCAGCGAGACGTTATTTACCCTAGTCACCAGCCCACATGGCAACAAGCAAGCTCTACGTCGGCGGTATTCCGTATCGCACGACTGAGGATGAGATGCGCGCAGCTTTCGAGGAAGCAGGCGCAGTCGTATCCACCAGCATTATCAGCGATCGTATGACCGGCCGCTCGCGCGGATTCGGTTTCGTCGAGATGGAAGATGAAGCAGGCGCACAGGCTGCTATCGACCGTTGGGACGGCAAGGAGTTCGACGGGCGTATGCTCTCGGTCTCACTCGCACGTCCTCAAGGCGACCGCCCTCCCCGCGACAACAACGCTCCTCGGAGCGGCGGATACGGAGGCGGTGATCGCGGTGGTTACAGCGGCGGAAGCCGCGGTGGCTACGGAGGTGGTAACAGCTACTAATACTCTTCAGTATTAGTGAGCATTTCTCACTGATCGTCTCACAATGAAAACAGCCCCGGCGAAGCCGGGGCTGTTTTCATATCTGCGACTAAGTGTAATGCTGAAAACCGCTATGATATATCATAGCGGTTTTCAGGACCTGGAATCAACGATGTAGGTTTTGCACTTCCATTTTCTTAGCTTCTGCAGACCATCCAATCCAATTAGCGAGCACCTGGAGTAAGGACGCGACACTCGCGACCGAGAGGATGAGGATGACCGGCCAGGAATAGATGCTGGCGAAGTAGAAGAAGACCATCACGAAGCCGAACCAGAGACCCGTGCACCACGGACACGCGAGGAGCGCGCCGAGCGTCTGTCCGAGCGAACCTTCTGAAGCTCCCACGAACCAGTCGCGGATGAACTTCGTGATGTGGTCGTACGTGAAGAGGCGTACGAGGCGGAACGTCGCGAGCGCGATGAGTACCATGTCGCGCACCGGAACATCATAGAAGATACGATGCGTGGCGGAGAGCCAACCGATGCTGATGATGATCAGCAGGATAAAGAAGAGCGAGAGGACGACGTTCCAGAAATGTATGCGCATGTAGATAAAAATTAGATATGTTCAAAGTGTACGGCATATTCCTTGTGAATAGAAGACTGCATATTCAAGGAACTGCGCAGGTTCCAAACCCACTATCCCATCAGCAACCTGTGAAATAAGAAGAGTCCTGCGCCAAGAAGGATCTCTTCTCAACACAGGACTTGCCATGGCCTTTCTAGGAAACGGGCGAGCGGCATGAAGCAGTACCTGCTGAAGCGATAGCCGTTCGCTTCATTTAGTCCGTCAATGATATCGAATCCTACGTGCCGGAGCAGAATTTCTCGGCGATCAGTGTCGCCGAACACTCCTTGTACATCAGTATGCGCCACGAGTCTCGTGAGCGCATCCATTCCTTCGATAAAGAGACGGCGCAGCTTCGCTGGGCCTCCGCTTTCGAATGCATCGCCGGAATCAAGCCCGAAGGTAATAAATACCCATGAGCCAGGTTTCAGTCCCTGGTTCTCCTCGAATTCCTCAATCCCGTAACCAAATAGCTCGTTAATGGCGCCCTGCCGAGGTTCAGGAAGTCGTACTATGCTATACATGTCGATATCCTCGATTACTCCTGTAGAACCCTATCACGGAGCCAGAGCAGTTCCAACATCGTCCCATACAGCCAGGAATAGACAGGCTGCCGCATTTATAGTTAGATAGCGAAAGGAGGTATACCATGTCTGTTATCCAGGATGACGGTGAACAAGTGAGCGTCCCCGCTTCTCTGGCCGGTCGCAGGGTGCGAACGACCGAGGAGATTCCGCTCCCCGGGTACTCACCGATTCCGAAAGGAGAGATCGGTAATGTATGGGATTCCCGATTCCAGTATCTTCCCGAAGATAAGGGAGGGGCGGTTCTGGTGAACTTCGACAATGGTGGACCTGGCTACCAGGCCAATATTCCCCCGTCCAAAGTCGAAGTAATCTGATTAGCCTATGAAGCCCGCTCCAGCGTGAATGACTGGGGCGGTTTTGCATAGTAAGGTACAGGTTCCAACGTCATCCAACAGAGCCGGCCAACTCGTGCGAAATCATGGCGAGCGAGTCGCGCCAGAACTCCAGAATGACCTGAGGATAAGAATCTCATGAAATGTAATAGCTAAATAATGCGTGTGCCTCCTGAATCATTAGTATATAGAGACATCTCTATTATCTGGCTCGTTCTAAGCCGAGAGCTACGGTAGACTGCAAGCATCATGGCTACCGACCTGGAATTGCTGATTCGGGATAAATATGATGGTGACGTTGCGCAGGTTACGGACGAAGACCGGGAGAGGCTCGCCGCAGGCGAGCCTCTGGCCTACGTCATCGGCTGGATTCCCTTCCTGGGAATCCAGGTGCACCTTGATAGCAAGCCGCTCATTCCCCGTCCTGAGACAGAGTGGTGGACAGAACTTCTGCTCATGCATCTGCGTGAGCGCTTCGGGAATGAGCCATTTTCTTTTCTCGATCTGTGCGCCGGGTCCGGCGCTATAGGGCTCGCCGTGCTCCGAGCGTTTCCAGAGGCTGCAGTAACCTTCGCAGAACTCATACCTGAGCACTGCGAACTCATCGAAAAGAATATTCGTGAGAACGATCTCTTACGAAAATCTACTATGATATATCATAGTGACGTATTCGAAGGAATACCGATGGATGCGAGATTCGACTGCATCGCCACAAATCCGCCCTATATTCCAGAAGGCCGGGCGCTCGATACGAGCGTAACGAGATTTGAGCCGGCTGAGGCGCTCTTTGCTGGCAGCGACGGATTATCCATTATCAGGAGAATCGCGGCCGGAGCGCGAGAACGTCTGAGTCCAGGCGGCGAAATATGGATGGAATGCGATATCACTAATATCGAGGCTGCCAGCGTATTGCTCCTGGGGAGCGCGGCATATCGCACCGATATACGCAGCGACCTCTATGGCCGCCCGCGACTGGTGGTGGCATACTTCTAGGTATGGGTACTTCCTCAGCGACCTCTGCCAGCGGCGCCTTGAATCCGTTCCCCTCTCCGTTTGCGGGCGGCGTGAATCCGCTCGCGCACATCATCTCTCCGGAAAAGATCATTCCGATAGTATTCTTCATCATCTTCGCTATCTGGGCTATCTACACCATAGTTGCCGCCTATCACTGGTTCCGCTATGGGCACCGGTCGTGGTTCGCGGTCCCGGCACTCGCGCTTCATCTCTTCGTTTCCGGCTGCCTCGCGCTCTATATGATGAGCGGTCTTAGGTAATACTTGATTATGGAAGAATTCGACCTACAGCCAGGAGAACATGTCATCCGCGCAGTGCGGCAGCACCCCTTCGTGCTCGCATTAAAGCTCGTCCCTTTACTGCTGCTCGCCTATGTACCGAGTCTTATCACATTCGCGCTTAGCTATTTTGCAAGCGCGAGTCCTCAGGCAGCGACTGCTATAGCTAATCTCCCGGTCGGAAGCGCTATAGGAACCTTTCTCACCGGCGTATGGTGGCTCTTCCTTTGGCTTGCTGCCTTCAGCACCTTCACGCGCTACTACCTCACCGTCTGGATCATCACGAACGTGCGCATCGTGGACATCAAGCAGTACGGCTTCTTCAATCGCGAAGTCTCGAGCTTCCTCTTGCTGCGCGTGCAGGACGTGAGCACGGAGATATACGGCTTTCTCGCCACCCTCGTCGGCTTCGGCCGGCTTAACGTCGAGACGGCCGGCAGCGTCGAGAAATTCACCATGACCGGCATCGTGCATCCGCAGGTCATCCGTGATGTGATTATGGACCAGGTAGCGGCGCTGCACCCGGCGGAGACGGACAAATCGGGAGTGTAGTTTGATTCGTTCGTAGTATGTAGTATCCTACCGCGAGGAAGAGGAGGCTTGCATGGATTCAGCCAGGCGAAGATCTCGTGGCAAGAAATTACGCTGTTCGGTGGAAAACTGCGAATGGGAAACGAGACTCAAAAAAATAAGCTGGAGTCGAGACCGCGTCAGACGAACGGCAGAAGACAGGCTGGCCATTCATATGAAATATGCTCACAGTGATGAGTAAGCGCGAGCTTGGCAACATCCCTTTGGGGCTCGCTTCGGCTGAGTCCCATTGATTTTATCTGAAAGATTTTCTGTTAGACTTGCTGTATGTCTGACTCTCTATCAACCGAGCCCTATAAAGGAGTGCGGGATTTCTATCCGGCGGACTGGGCGAAGCTGCAGTACGCCTTCGACATGATGCGCGCGCTCCTGCACAGCTACGGCTTCGAGGAATATCAGGCTTCACCGCTTGAACGCGCCGAACTCTATGAAAGCAAATCATCAGAGGAGATAGTGAACGAGCAGACGTATACCTTCACCGATCGCGGGGACAGGAAAGTGACCCTGCGCCCTGAAATGACGCCGACGCTTGCGCGCATGATAGCCCACAAGCGACGCGAGCTGGTCTTCCCGGTGCGATGGTTCTCGATACCGAACGTATTCCGATATGAGCGGCCGCAGCGCGGCCGCCTGCGAGAGCATTACCAGCTAAACGTCGACATTCTCGGCATGGCGGACCAGAAGGCCGACGGCGAGATCATCGTCTTGGCGTCCAAGATCCTGCGCGCCTTCGGCGCGCAGGACTCCGACTTCACTATCCGGGTAAGTTCGCGGACTCTCCTTAATACTGCCGGGCAGGCGCTCTCGCTTTCCGAGGAAGAGATGGGAGGATATATGGCACTGCTCGACCGTAAGAACAAGATGAGTGGCGAGGAATTCGAGAGCCAGCGAGCGCCGTTCCGCCGGGGTGGCGTCGATCCGCTCGAGCTCATAGAAGCGGGTACCGACGCATCGGTCGAGACAGAGCGCCAGAATCTGATGAATCTGCTTGAAGCGTTCAAGGCGCGCGGCATGACCAACGTCGTCTTCGACCCTACCATCGTTCGCGGCTTCCTCTATTACACCGGCATCACCTTCGAAGTATTCGATACGGACCCTGAGAATTCCCGATCCCTATTCGGCGGCGGCAGGTATGACAATCTTGTTTCGTTATTCGGGGGCGATCCGATACCTGCGATGGGCTTCGGCATGGGCGACGTCACTCTGCTTGATTTCCTTACGACTCACAACCTCCTTCCGGAGAATCTAACGGGCGCGCCAGACGTATTTGTCGGGACGCCTTCTGAGACTGATATTCCTGCAGCGCATGCCTTTGCCGACACGCTTCGCGATCAGGGTCTTAACGTGCTCGTGAACGTCTCAGAAAAGAGCCTGGGAGATCAGGTCAAGGAAGCCGTCAGACGGACAATCCCCTACTTCATTGCCTACGGAGAGACGGAAGCCGCGACCAGTATGGTAACGCTCAAAATACTCGCGAAGAGTTCGCAGGAGGAGATCCAAGCTACGGATGTAGCCGCGTGCATAGCGCGGCTTGGGTAGTATGAGGGCGGTCACGTTTGATATAGAGACAGCCAACGCCTTTCCGAGTCTCGCTCGGAACGATTTCAGCCGCA
Source organism: Patescibacteria group bacterium (assembly GCA_040388985.1). GTDB lineage: Bacteria > Patescibacteriota > Minisyncoccia > Phycocordibacterales > Phycocordibacteraceae > C7867-001. The sequence goes on from JAZKAU010000003.1 coordinate 42,452, forward strand.
TGGAGATATCCATCGTGGGCATCCATGATTCAGGGACCGGCGAATATTCGTCGTATACCAAAGAAGAATTTCCGAAACTTTGGTCCATCATCGAGAGCGCTGACATGCTCATCGGTTTCAATTCCGATACCTTCGATATTCCGATCTTGAACCGCTATTATCCTGGCGATCTTTCGAGCATCCGTTCGCTCGACCTACTGGTTGAAGTACAGAAAATGTTGGGGCGGCGCGTGCGCCTTCAGTCGCTCGCCGAGGCGACACTTGGACGCGGAAAAGGCGGGAACGGCCTTCAGGCTGTGGAATGGTGGCAGCAGGGACTCGTGGATAAGGTGCGCGAGTATTGTATCGAAGACGTACGCATCACTCGCGAGCTCTATGACTATGCGCTTAAGCACGGTTCGCTCAAATACAAGGACCTCTCAAGCAACCGCGAGTTCAAGATAGATACGACCGGCTGGACCGACGTAGGAGAAGCTAAGAGCATCACGCATACGCTTCCCTTCTGATCTCTCGTCGCGCGGGGAATGCGAAAACGGGCCGCCCGAGCTTGTGCCCGGGCGGCCCGTCATTGGGCCCGGCTATTAGCCGTCGTAGTCCTTGAGCGCCGCCTGATAGGCTGCGCCATCTCCCGGGGTCACGATCTTCACGATCGAGCCCGGATTGTTCCGGGCGTGCGTGAGCACGTTCTTCCAGCGATCCGGTCGCAACCGCTCGATGAGTCGTGGCTGGTTCTTGTCATATTCGACATAAAACAAGTCACCGGCGCACGGCTTGAGGTCCCTGACGCACGTGGCGATCCATCGTGCGACCTTCGGACTATCGGCTGCGGGCTTGCTTGCGGTCGCGTGACCCTGTTGGCACGCAGAAAGCGTCAGCAAGCTGGCGCATAATAAGATCTGATTCCTCAATTGGTTTCCCCTCGCTCTTTTTTATTCGGGAGCGCACTCCCGATACTTTTATAATCCATATCCAGAAATTTGTCAAAATCCGTACAACGCGTCGGCATGTAGCATACGTATAGTATGCTAGTAGCTATGAGTGATACTGAACACGCCATCATACAGAAGCGGGAGACGTGGATCCTGCCGGGAGCCATACTGGCAGCCGGCCTTCTGCTCGCCATCGCGCTCTTCGTGCTCCGCCATCACACGGCGCCAGGGTCTGTCGTCGCTGACCTCTCCCTGCTCCGGCCTGTGAATGCTCAGGACCATATCGTCGGGAGTCCGGATGCGCCGGTCAAGCTCGTCGAATACTCGGATATCGATTCCTCCTATTCAAAGTCGTTCCAGGAGACCATGGAGCAGCTCATGAGCGAATATGCCGCTGGGGGGAAAGTCGCCTGGGTATACCGCCATCTTCCGCTCATAGACCAACATGTGCATGCTGCCGATCACGCCGAGGCGGCTGAGTGCATCGCGTCCCTGGGCGGTCCTAACATCTTCTGGCGCTTTATCAGCGCGCTCAATGCGCAGGCGCCCGGCGACCTTCAGTTCGATCCAGGCCAGTATGACAGCGTCGTGCAGTCGCTCGGCATCCTTCCGCAGAGTTTCGATGCCTGCGTAAATGCGCATACCTATCAGCAACGCGTGGCAGATGACTTCAGCAACGGGCTCGCCATAGGCGCAGGCGGCAGCCCGTTCTCCGTACTTCTCGTGAAAGGTCAGCCGCCGGTGACCATAAACGGCGCTGTTCCATATGACGGCATGAAGAGGATACTTGATAAGGCGACTTCGCAGGTTGGACAATAAGGTTCGTCAGATCGAATCGTCCAATCGAGCATGTCTGTCATACAGTCGCTTCATGAGAATGTGCCGTCCCGTACGTCTATTACCTAACAATCATCTATGCAAAAGAAATACCTGTATCCGCTTATGGCAATCATATTCGCGGGAGCCGTCAGTCTGTACGGGCCTGCGGTCTATGCTTCCGTCTGGAGTGCATATGCTCCTTTCACGGTCGGATTGGCGAGTAGTAGCACACCCTTCCTGTCAGTGGGTGCCGACGGGAAGGTCGGCATCGGGACTGCTGCACCGATCTCGCTCCTTACGGTCCAAGGAACCGAGGCCTTCATTACGCTTAAGAAATCCCTGACTGGTCAGACCTGGCAGATTCGTAATGGCGGGGGCGGGACCTTCGATAGCGCGCTTGATTTCTATGACCCAGTCTCGCATACGTCGGCACTTACGATCGGAAGTAATGGAAACGTATCGATGGGTACTACGACCATAGCGACGAACAGCAGGCTCTATGTCTTCGGTGGCCCGACGGGAGCTAATATCGACGTGCGCGGAGACAACCGAGTATACGCCGGGGACCAGGCGACGCTCGAACTTGAGGGCAATGACTACGACACGACGCCTAATTCCCTGGTCATGCAGTATTACGGCGCAGGAGGAGTCGGTAACACGATGGGATTCTCGAACAATCACCTTGGCGTCATCGAATTCAACAACGCGCGCGCAGGAGTGATATTTACAGCGGGTGGTGAGAACGCTCCGCTTGTCTTCGGGACCGACGCCATGGAACGTATGCGCATCGCCGGAAACGGAAATGTCGGCATCGGAAGCTTGGATCCTCAGGGCAAGCTGCAGGTAACTGCGGGCGCGAATGCCACGACAACGATATCTGTCGGCGAACGCAATGTCACGACCTCAAAGTCATGTGTGAATATGAATCGTAGTGACGGCGGTCCGGCAAGCTTCTATATCAATGCGGATGGGGTCATGGTAGTCGAAAAGGCGTACTGCAAGTGACCTTGGAAGGCTGCCACTCCAATAACGATAGGTGGCGCAATGAAAACCAGCATTGACAATTCATAGGCAAGTGGAATACTTACATCATCTAGCAATAATATATTCCCTATATTTGAATCAGCTGCCGGATCGAGTGTTCCAGAAGAGTCTGTGGGTGGAGCATCCACTCCGTCCCCAGAATCTAAAGTAGAAGAAGTCCCGACTGTCGAACACATAATACGAGTTACCGACTCTCAGGGAAACTATATCGGCAATGCGAAGAGTCAGGCCGAAGTGAAGCAAATGATAGAGGCTCATATGACTGCAGTTCGAGAGAACGCGTAAAGAAAGATGGAAATAAGAAAAGGCCCGGGCTTCGCCCGGGCCTTTTCTTATTTCTAAGTCTTACTTGAAAAGCTCAAGCAAACCGTCGTAGTCCGAAGGCTCCCCTTCCCGCCATGTCCCGGTCAGCAGCTCGCCCATCACTGCTTCGAGAGTCGCGAGCAGGTCTTCGCGCGTCTCGTCATCGAGCGGCACCGGATATTCCTTCACGCCTTCGGTACCGACCTGGATGATGGCAGCGCCGGTAGGAGCGTGGCCGTTTGCGCGCAGGAGAAGGTCGTAGAAGGCCAGCTGGCGGGCGTATTTCTCGTCCTTGATATGGATGTCGCTCGAGGTCTTGAAGTCGATGATGCGCTCGCCGCCCTGCGTCTCGAACACGGCATCAATCTTCCCTTGCAGCTTTATGGACTCCCCCGCGAATTCGCGAGTGAGCGTGAAGACTTTCTCAATAGCTGCAGTCTCGGGTATGGCATCCAGCGCCAGATAACTCGCGAGGCTCTGACGGCTGTGTTCCACGATGCGCTCATAGGCGGCGTTGCGCGGCAGCAAGGAGCGCTTGAGGCATCCTTCGAGCGCGGCATAGGCTTTGGCATCAATCTTGGTCGAGAGGTATTCCGCAATACCTGCATGAACGGCGGTACCAATGGTGGCCGCAGGCGACTCCGGCTCATGAAGCCGCAGGACACGCCGAGCGAAGAAGGTGGGCGGAGATTCCAGATACTCGTTAAATGCTGAAGGCGAGAGACCTTCTACCGTGAGGAATCGCTTCACGAGCGCGTTCACGGCAGGGAGAGGCTCTATCGTCGTGTGCAGGAGTGGCAATGGATCGAAGGAGGACGTGATAGCCGGTAAACCCTCCGGAATAAGCACGGACGGCGGCGTATCGCGTCCGTCGCCGTTCTCGGCGCTGTACGACAGAATGACGGAATCCTTCGCGCGCGTAAGCGCCACGTAGAAGAGCTTGGTCACGTCCTCAAGCGATCGGCTCTGGTCGACCGGTGAAGGTATCTTCGCCGGAAGTCCCCCTTTCTCCCAGGCGCGCGCCGTGAGGCCCACGATGAAGACATCCTTGAATTCCATCCCTTTGGCCTTATGCGCGGTAATGATGGTCACCTTCCCTTCTTCGGTCGTTACGCTCGTCTTCACGCTCTCAAGTCCGTGTTCATGCGCCTTCGTGAAGGCTTCGACGACCCGGGCGAAGCTCTGGCCGGGATCTCGCGCGACTATCTCCTCCAGGTGCATGAATACCCGGCGCAGGAGCTGCACGTCCTCGAAATGATCCGCGTGCGAGAGGACGTAGTCGCGCGCTCCTGTCTGCGCGAGCAGCTGCGACAGGAGCGGGAGCGGAGCAGTTGCGAGCGCAGCGTTCTGGAGCTCGCGCAGCGAGGCCGCAAGTTCCGGATATCCGTTCTCAAGCGACGTCCATAGTTCCCGATCGCGATTTTTCAGAAGCAGGCTCGCCCGGTCCTCAAGGCTCATAGGCCACCAGGGCGCGAGCAGCGCCTCGCGCAGCGCCGCTATATCGAGCGGATTGGCAACCGCGCGCATAAGCGCGAGCACGGAGCGCATGAAGGGGCGGCTTGAGAGCATCACGTCGCCGGCGCGCAGTATCGGAATTCCCATAGCTCCCAGATGCTCGGCGAAAAGATTCGCCGTCGCGTTGCGGCTTGAGATGATGGCTATCTCATGGGGTAGCGTGCCGTCCGCGATAAGCGCCTCTACGAGGCGCGCCACTTGGTCGCGCTCAGCGAGCGGATCGGGGGCGGTCAGGAGTTCTATCTTGGCCTCTCCATCGCGCGAGCTTGCGAGCGGCTGATGCTCTCCTGTGGAGGCCGGGACGGCTTGTATGAGCGTGTGTGAGGCGTCGAGGACGCCCTGGAGGGAGCGGTAACTCTGCGTCAGGTATACCAGCTCGGTTCGCGGATACTGCTCTATGAAGGTTCCGAAATGCGAGGAGTCGGCGCCTTGGAAGCGGTAGATGGCCTGTTTCTCATCCCCCACCACGAAGATGTTCGGATGCTCGTCGTAGGCCATGCAGTCGAGGAAGGCATGCTGCAGCGCATTGGCGTCCTGGTGCTCGTCGGCGAGCACATATTGATATTGCTCCTGCACGCTCGCGCGCAGATCAGCGTCCGCGCGCAGACCATCCACCGCGATACGTAGCACGTCCGCGAAGTCGTACACATCTCGCTTCTCCTTGAGCGCCTCGTACGCCTCTATGAGCCGCGCAGCCTCCTCGCCCTTCTGGAGTCGCTCAAGCTTCTTCGCGCCTTCGGGCTTGAAGTCCCCTTTCTTGCCGTACTTGCTATCGCGCGCGTAGTAGAGGCTCTCATCAACTCGGATACGGTCTCCTTCAGCTTCGAGCCAGGCGCGGTAGTCAGAAAGGCTAATGCGCTCACGCAGCAGGTCGTCACGCAAGCGCGCGAGGTCGCGCAGATAGAAATACGGAGACTTTGCAGTACGCAGCGCGACTAAGTCTTCGGTCTCAAGCACCTCGCGCCAGAGCAGCGTACTCTCCACGTCCCCTGCCAGGCGCTTCCCGCGCGCCTCCGGGAATGAATCCGCATAAGTCGAGAGCAAGTGTTCGGCGAAGCCGTGGAAGGTCGCGATATAGACTTCGCGCGCTGCCGTCTCGCCGATAAGCGTGCCGAGCCGTTTACGGATGGTGCGCGCAGCCGACTCCGTGAAGGTGAGCGCGAGGATATTCGTCGCGTTCGCCTGCGTAAGGCGGAGAATGTTGGCGATACGTAGCGTGAGGATATGCGTCTTCCCGGTCCCGGGGCCCGCGATGACCATGACCGGCCCTTCCACCGTATCCACCGCCTTCTTCTGCGCCGGATTCAGCCTTTGGTATGCCTCGTCGAATGCCGTGGTGTCCTGCATATATTCCCAGTGTACCAGGCTCTGCCAAGGGGCTTAATGGCGGGAATTCTTGTGGTATCGTGATTGCGGGACAAAGTGTCCGGGAGGTAAGCCATGCAAAAGAATCGGAAGCGCCGCATCGACTGGAGAATCTTCGGCGGCCTCATGGGTATCGGCTCGTTGCTGATAGTCGGAGGTGTTGCAGTATTCGTTGTCGACCAGCTCAGCGATGACGGGTTGGGCAGCGAAGCGGCGTAGGACGCAAGCCAGGCACGAACGAGCACAGCCAGCGCGCAGCGCCACACAAGCTCGCCGGAGGGTGATTCCTTCCGGCGGCTTTGCTTTTAATACCGATACCTATGCAGTTCGCAGCGCTTATTTTTATAGTCGAGGATAGTGCGGGCGACCTGCGCCCAGAAGCGCGCGGAGTGATTATGTTCGCGCACGTGGCAGAGCTCATGGACGATAAGATAGTCAGCGAGGTCTGGCGGCAGGTGCGCGATGCGGTAGTTGAAGGATAGGTTGCCCGCTGCCGAACAGCTTCCCCACCGCGTCTTCTGATTGCGTATCGAGAGCGTGCCGTACGGAAATTCGTAGAGCGCGTTGAAATACTGGAGGCGCTCGCGAGCGAGCGCTCGCGCAGCTTCCACCGCTTCCTTGTATCCTCTCGTGCCGCGGCGCAACCGCGGCAGTTCTATTCCCTCCTCTCGCTTACCTGAATTCTTACGCTTCCTGAACGCCTCTCGTGCTTTCTCTATCCAGGCCTCCTTCTCCCGCACCCACTTCTCCACCGCTCTCATACCGACTCTCGCGGGCTTCGTGACCACAACCCGTCCGTCCGGAAACACCGAGATGCGCAGGTGCCTTGCTCGCGCACTCTCCCTAATTTCTAAGCCTTCCATATTCCCATCCTACAAGACATAATGGAAGGTTTCTTATCTCTAGGTATTGCATCTTTAAATCGTAGATATATACTTCATCTATCACCACGAGAAGCGCCCTGCGAGGTTCCGTCCTCTCGGGGTTCTTTTCTTTTATAGGCAAGCTTTGGGTGTAGATCATTCATAAAGGCAAGGTAGCCTGATTCAAGACGCTTAAGCAATACAGAATATTTATATTGATTAGGAATCAATAATTTCCTGAGCTTCTTCTGTTCGACCAGGTATTTTACTAAGCAGTGAAAATCACCATCGCCGGTTACTAGTACCGCCTGCCCGTAGTTAGGATATTCAATCATGGCATTAAGGACTAGCTCGGCATCTACGTTACCCTTGGTGCTACCGTCCCGGTATCTGAGCGTCGGTTTAAATATACAGATAAACCCTGATTCTTGGAGCCTCGTATACAGATCAGCATTACCTTCTACGTATCCTATAAACAAATAAGCCTTCTCAACGCCATATTTCTCAGTCAGATATATGCGAAAGCGACGCATATCCAGTTTCCAACCAAGAGCGCGAATGCTCAAATATAGATTCTGACTATCGATAAATGCATAATTCTCCTTCTTCCTCGACATACGGTAAAGCATATCGAGATATAGGTAACCAATATCTCAAGAAAATATGGGCCAAAGATGAGCGCCGGTGGTATCTGCACACTTATCCTGTGAATAAAGGGTTGAGGCATTCCGAGCTTACTCCAGCATGCTACTCTTTTGACATGGATATCGCCTTCGACTCAAAAGCTATAAAAGACCGGACCTTCGTCCTGGCCTTCTTTACCCTCTTCTTCCTCATCGCGCCGGGCATCGCCGGCATCTATCTCTATTTCCCTGCGTATATAGTCGAACTCGACTCGATAAAGCTCATCCTCCTCTCAGTGACCTGCACCATGCCTATAGCGGTACTTAACGCCATAACCATAGGCATGTGCGAACGCCGGCAGAAGGAACGGCGGGATGACCTGTTCCATGATTTCGTCTTCGGGACCATCGTGAGCGGCACGCTCATATATTTCGTTGTGATCCTCTCGCACCTCATGCACTGGTCAGTACCCCGGCTCGGCGCTCTCCTCCTCGTCGTCGAGATCCTGACCATCCTGGGCATCTGGCTGAACGGCAAGCGTGCCCACAAGCTCCTCCTGCGCCGCACCACCGAGGACGAAGAAGCTATCTAAGTATCAAAGCTGCCTCAAGGCAGCACGTAACCCAGGCCTATAAATAAGAAGAGTCCGTATCGCCGCCGGCGACACGAACCCCTTTCTACAAGCACTGCGACTGCGACTACTCGCCGTCGCTCGAGCCGCGCTCGGCGGAATAATGCGGATGGCGCCTGTGCCCAGGCCGATAGCTCGCGCCCATATGCGCCGGCCTCGGATCGGGCCGACGGTTACCGCGGTTATTCCCCTTGCTCCAGCTGCTATTGCTCATTGCAATCCTCTCCCCTATTACAGGACTTCACAAAACACCGGCCCTTCTGGACCGGATTTCCCCATACTAAACCACACTTCCCCCCGTGTCAAAGTCAATCTTCTATTTCCAATAAGAAATTCTTTATCTTCTCGAAAGCCGCGAGCTTCTTCTTTTCAGTCAGCTCGTGCTCCCATACGCGCATGACTCGCCACCCGTTCCTTCTGAGACGTGCGAGTGTCCTTCGGTCACGCTTGATATTCGCCTCGATCTTGTCCTGCCAATAGACCTTGGGGAGCTTGTGCTTCCAATCCGGAAAACGATATCCGTGCCAGAAATCTCCGTCTATGAAGATGGCGAGCTTCTTGCTCGGTACTGCTACGTCCGGACTTCCTGATACCCGCTTATAATGCCGTTGGAAATGTATCCTCTCCTTCCGCAGGTATCGGAACACCTTCATCTCCGGCTTCGTTCCTTTGGGCCGGATGCGAGACATTACTTCGCTCCTCTTCTCTTTCGTGAAGATATCAGCCATCCGCTCTCTTGATGAGTTCCCTGCCAAGACGTTCGACTATGCCGACCACGAGCGCATTGCCCATGAAGAATGCACGCTGGTTATCTGATGCTCCAGCGGTGTGGTTCTCGGGAAACATATTCAGCTTCTCGAGCTCGAGAGGGATGAGCCGGCGATAACGTCCTGAGCTAGTACGTATGACATGTTTGAAGCGTGACGCGCCGGATCCTCCCTCACCGGTAACGATGGTGCGCGACGGCTTATCGAGCGGATCGGGGAACGCCATCGATCCTTCCGAATAGTTATATTTGAATCCATCCTTGCTCCTACGTTCTTCCGTCTTACCGCTTTTATGCCTTCTCCATTCCTCGAGCCTATCCTTAGGTATGAAATACTCTTCAGGGATCTTGCTTTCAGGGACTACTATATGCTTCAGGAAGGTGCTTTCCCCTTCATAATTGGGCATGATCTTTACGGTCAAGACGTTTCCGTCTATCATGACCCCGGCATTGTGGAATATGCTGGCTTTGCTGTTCAGATTCAGCTTGGATTCGACTTCATTCGCGACAGGCAGCTGAATCGTATCTATGGAGCCGCCCAGAGGATGAATCGGGAAGGCCTTCGGCATCACGCCTGCTTTCATTAGCCAGCCGAGAGCATCCTTCTTGATGGCTTGATACTGAGTGGTTCCTTTCTTATAGCCAAGGATATACACTCTGCGTCTGCGCTGCGGCATCCCGTAATCCGCAGCGTTTATCACTCTCCACTCGATCGCATAGCCGAGCTCGGCGAGCGAGGCGAGCATGATGGCGAAGTCCCTTCCCCTCTTGGACACGGGAGATTTCAATAACCGGTCGACGTTCTCTAGCATAAGATATCTCGGCGCTTTCTTTCCTTTCTCTCGCAGGATCCGATATATCTCCCACCAGAGAACGCCTTTCTTGCCGACGAGTCCGGCCGCCTGACTCAAGGTCCGCGCTACGGAGTAATCCTGGCATGGGAAACCTCCGACCAGGAGATCGTGATCAGGAATCTCATCGACAGGCACATCGGAGATATCAGTATTCGTGAATCTGCGCCTGGAGGACTGAGGTTCATGACCGAATACGCGGCAATATGTCGTCCAGGCATGCTGGGAAGAATCCGGCTTACCCGGCTCCCATTGGTTGAACCAGACGGTATCGAAATCCTTCGAGGCTCGTTCGAAACCGACTCTGAAACCTCCGACTCCTGCGAACAGCTCAGCGACGCGCAATCTTTTCATAACCCTATTCTATACAAGTATCCGGAATCGATCAAGCCCTTGCTGTCAGGCCTTCAGTACGGATTCTATATACTTCGCATTCAGCCAGAATGAACGCTTGATTTCCTGTGTCCCTTGCGGGGTCTCCTGCGTATCGCTGCTATCTTTGGCATGAGGCCTGACATGAGCTACGGGACTGCCTGTAATCTTGGGCAGATCTCGATATCTTCCTTCCTCTATGCACCTGAGAGCAAGGTCGAAGACACGTTCTGCTTCCGGAAAGTCTTCCGCCGGAAAGTTCCAGAACTTCACCTTTGACAGCCTTACCGCGCCCTCCGCTGTCTTCTGGAAAACGACGAACAGGAAGCGGCTCATTTCTAGTTCTGCATGGAAATCCGACATGATCTCTTCCTTCTGGTCATACCAGAGCTGAGTAATCAGATTCTTATAATCGAAAGCCGGGAATGATATTGATTCTCTCAGCGACCCGTCCGTCTCGAGCGTGACTACTCTCAGGGTCACATCGGCTTTCTCGAATTCCTCTATCTTATTCGACCCGGTGCCGGTAAGTATCCGGTTCGCCAGGAGTCGCTTGAAATTCTTAGGCCGGCTATCTGTCCTCCACCCCAGGATCTGCATGATTTCCGTATCGGACTTTCCTATATACGGACCGAACTTATCCTCTACGACCTCATCGATGGTCATGTCATGCTTCTCTCCTCTATATATGGATTCCGCATCAGGTCTTGCGCCGAGCAGATTCCGCTGGATCAGATGATTCAGATAAGCCTGTTTCAAGGAGAATGCCCGAGGCTTCGCTGGAGTACGCGACATGGGCTGGTCGCGGACCACCCTGCTATTCCGAGCCTTCGTACAGGCGCCCAGGTAGAACGTATCCCCTTCAGAGAGCAGGTGCGCGTCGCCGCGGCGTATCTTATCGATGATGAATTGCCAATCCTTGCGAATCTGCTCGGCGTCCTGCTCTGATATATCTTCGAGGAGATCAAGGAGATGCACGAACTCGAATTCATAGTCGAGCACGCTCTGTCCCTTGTCCAGGTACAGGTAGAACATGATCAGCAGGAGCCTGTTCTTCTCGAGGAACGAACTGGTCTCCCAGCGTTCGCTGATGACCTTGTCGTAGTCGATCATCGAGAACACGAGCCGTTCCTTGGCCACGTATCGCTTTGTCTTATGCCGCCTGAGCGGAGTCGACTTCAGCTCGATGCCGGCTAGCTTGAAATCGGCTTCTGCACGGCCATTGTTAGCGATTCCGAATACATAGCGCTCTATGAGGTCCCCTAAGTAGCCTTTCCGGTTGGTGCCGTATCCGGCCAGCTTATCCTCTATCTCATCGAGCTCTTCTCGAGGAATGAACTCTTTCAGGGTCTTGTGCAAGGCACGGTTCGCGGCGGTGACGACTTCTTCCTCGGTTCTGTAGATAGTTTCAGGCATGGTATCTGATGCGGAATCAGTCATTTCCAAGGATACTCTTCCAGGAGCCTTTCGTCACTATCACATGGTCGATAACGGCTATATCGAGGATCCGTCCCGCTTGCACGAGTCTCTTGGTGACTTCCAGATCCGCAGCTGACGGCTCAGTATCTCCTGACGGATGATTGTGAGCGAATATGACTGACGAAGCGTGGCTGACTATGGATTGCTCGAATACCTCGCGCGGATGGACCAGGCTCTCGTTCAAGGTCCCTATCGACACCACGTCCCTACGTATCTCTTGCTCCCTGCTGTCCAGGTAGAAAACCACGAAATGCTCCCTCTTGCTCTCGCGTATGTCCGACATCCTTTCCCAGACATCCTTCGCGGAGAGTAACACTGACGTCTTCTTATCCTTAAGTAATCTCCTTCCGAGCTCGAAACAAGCGACGATTCCGCTGGCTTTAGCTTTTCCTAGTCCGGGTATCTCACAGAGCTCAAGGAGGGTAGCTGTTCCAAGACCGATATCCTTCCATCGCGCGAGCACTCTGCTTGATAGTTCGATTGCATTCGTGCCTTTCATGCCCGTACCGAGGAGGATCGCGAGCAACTCAGCATCCTTGAGCCTTTCCGGGCCATATCTCTCAAGCTTCTCGCGCGGTCGGTCCTTGCTATGAAACTCCTTTATCTTCATTGCTCAGGATTAGACCGAGGATGCGTAATTCCGTATGGCCAATTCGATGATGCTAGCGTCAGCTCCTACGCTTGCACCGAGGCTGCGCGGAGCGAGTATCCTGTGATACTCGAATCCAGGATATAAGTTCCTCACCTTCTTTATGTCGTTATTACTCAAGAGCACCTTTCCGCCTCTTGCCTGCAGAGATCTCACGAAATCCGCGAGGTTGATCCTGTCCATTTCTGAGAATGTCTCAGGAGTATATTGAACGAAGCTTGTCCTTTTTATCGGATCGTAGCAAGGATCAAGATAGATAAAATCTCCTGACGATATATGAGGTACGATCTCCCTATAATCTTGATGCACTATATCTACTCCCTGCAAGAGCCTGCTGGCTTCCAATATGACCTCTCTTGAGAAGACTTCCGCTTTCTTATATCGTCCATAAGGGACATTGAATTCATTCTTAGAGTTCACTCTGAATAGACCGCTGTAGCAAGTCTTGTTCATATATATGAAGGCTGCGGCTCGCTCGACTCCTTTAAGGGCTTTCAGGTTGAATTCCTCCCTCGTCTGATAATAAAATTCTTCCGAATCTCTCTTCTTGAACCTTGACAGAGCGGTTAGCAATCCCTTCGGATTATCTCGTACGGCTTGATAAGTGAGCACGAGATCAGCATTAGCATCCGATATCAGGGAGAAATCCGGATTGTATTTCTGCTTTACGTAGAAGAAGACAGATCCGCCTCCGAGAAAAGGCTCGAAGTATCTTTCTATGGTCTCCGGAAAGAGAGTGTCAAGCGTATCGAGAATCCTGCGTTTTCCGCCTGCCCACTTCAGGAATGTCGGTATGTTTAAGGTGTTCTTCATCTTGTGCTTAATCCGGATTTCTCCATCAGATCTTTATACAGATCTGATTGGCCCTGTCCTCCCGGTATATATCTGCTCTTCGTAAAGTCATCCTGCTTCAAGTCTATCCTAGCGAAGACCTGTTGAAAATCCTCTTTGCTTGCAACCTTGCCAGGAGTATCGAATGAAAGATAGACGTCTCTCATGAATCTCATGAGAGCCACGAAACCTGTAGATTTATTCAATATCATCTGTACTCTCACCTCATTCCAAGCATCGGGCCACTTCAGCGACACCGCAGAGAAATAATTCCATACAATCTGAGCTATCTCCGCATCCTTTTCCTCGAGGAAGAGGTTCCTGAAAATCAGCTTGCTCGCCGAATCCCCTTCCGCTCTCTTCGGTACTCCTCCTCTCTTGTATATATCCCTATCAGTCATCGGATTCAGAGACAGGTACTTTAATAAGTATTCGACAAAAGTCGCTTGAGTTATCGTCTCTCTCTCTCCATCCTCTGCCACCCCCAGAATCTTGACTTTTCCTTCAAAAGGGCTCCCTTCTTTCTCGTTCAGGGCGCGTACGATCTGATGTGCGGTCTTCTGCGGACTTCTTGAAGTCGCGAAGGCGAATAAGTCCGCCACCAGCGACTTATTCACCTTCGTCTGAGATTTGTTTATCGTTGCAAACAATATCGCCTGGTCTTCAAGATCAATGTCGACGAAAATAGCGACGTTTGTCTCAAAACTAGAGGGTCGAGGACTGGCTTTTTCGAATCCAGCGGCTCGATGTTGTCCGTCGAGTATCTTCGCAATCTCTCCATCCCTTCTAATCCGCATCCTCGAGCTCTTCTCGTCGTATTGAACGTTCGTGGAAGAGACAGAGAGTATTATCGCAGTCGGGAAAGCCGCGTCGACCAGATTCACGTATCTTGCAATCTCCTTGACCCTGGAGGCTGAGAGAGGTCTCTGTATACCGATGTATTTCTCAATCTCAGTCTCATTCCTCTCTCTATGACGGATGTCGCTATAGGAAATATCTACCAGATCTTGCATCTGCATTACGCCCATGTAAAAATCGCCTATAGGCTGCCTTACCTTGATAGACTGGAATTCCACCCACTCATCCTTTAATGAAATTTTCATAGGCATTATCTTAGACTTTTCTTAATACCGTCGATGCTGCGCCTTTCTTCTTCCGCTACATCGATTCCCTTGCTTAGCCTATCTATATAGTTAGAGAAATAATGTGCAAAAAGAGCGATTAACAGGAAGACGAGTGACGAATAGAATATGACAGCCTTATCCGGATTAATAAGCCCATCTATCGGAATCGAAAGCGTAGTGGCTAATATGGCATATAGGACCGAGGAGAGTATCAGGAAGCATATGCAAAGCCAGAACAGGACCGAGGAGAAATCAAAATTCTTTTTCTTTGTAGCGTAAAGCAGATATGCTGAATTTATGTAGAAAGCTGCAGCATAAAGATAAAACTCTCCATGTGACCAGAATACGGTCCAGCCATGCCATTGAGACAAGATTAAGGAGATAGCTAATCCTATAATAAGTGGCAATAATCCGCCTATCACCGTCACGCTAAAGAGCATGCTGGTTTCTTTGAAAATATTTGATCTGAATGTCAATGCCGAAAGAAACATGTCGATTCGTTAAAATCTAAGACGACTAAACCTCATGAGGTGATTTTACAACGAATGTCGGTATAACCTAGAGATATCAGGAGTATTGATATCTAGAAACTTCATAAAGATCTTATGTGCTCGAGGAAGCCATATCCTAAGGGCTATTAGCCGTCGCAATCTTGATATGAGGTTATCAATAATTACTCGTGGATTCCTAGAGAATCACGACTAGGCTGACAAGCAAAGAGGCGCCCGGGTCTGGGACGCCTCTTTGCTTAGTATGATTTCAGTCTTCGGGATTTTTCATGGGTCCGGATCTTTTCAAGAGCCTTCGCCTCGATCTGGCGGATGCGCTCGCGGGTGACGCCGAACTCCTTCCCTACTTCCTCGAGCGTGTGGTACACGCCGTCAAGGAGACCGTGGCGCATCTCAAGGATCTTGCGCTCCTTAGGGGAAAGATCATCGAGAATGTCGCGGACCTGTTCGGTGAGGATGCGTTCGGATGATTCCTGGACCGGGGACGGAATCTTATCGTCTGCGATGAAGTCGCCAAGCGTCGAATTCTGGTCGTCGTCAGAGCCTACGGGATTCTCGAGCGAGAGGGTGTCCTGATTAATCTTCTCGATCTGGTAGATCTTATCTACTTCGACACCCATCTCGACTGCCACTTCTTCCGGTTGCGGATCGCGGCCGAGCGTCTGCGCGAGGCGGCGGGATACCTGCTTGTACTTGGCGATGGTCTCGACCATGTGCACCGGGATACGGATGGTACGGGACTGATCGGCAAGCGCGCGAGTGATGGCCTGGCGAATCCACCAGGTAGCGTAGGTCGAGAACTTATAGCCCTTCTTCCAGTCGAACTTGTCGACGGCCTTGAAAAGGCCGATATTACCTTCCTGGATAAGGTCGAGGAGGGTGAGGTCGGGTGAGCGTCCGACGTATTTCTTGGCGATAGACACGACGAGGCGGAGGTTGGAACGGGCGAGGATGTTGCGCGCCTCGTCGTCGCCGCTCTCAATGCGCTTGGCGAGCTCCTTCTCCTCGTTCCCGGTCAGAAGCGGGTACTGACCGATCTCACGCAGGTATATCTGGATGGAGTCGTAGCTTCCGCTATCGCGGCTCTTGATGTTGCGTCCGGCGAGGTACTCGTCAGCCTGATCCTCGAGCATGCCGCCTTCGAGGATGTCGATGCCGGAGATGGTGAAGCGCTCATAGAGCTCATCGAGGAAGGTGACGTCGTCCTCGATGTGCGGGAATTCGCGGAGGATCTCGCTGTACGTAATATAGCCGCGCTCCTTTCCTTTCTGGATGAGGCGTTCGGCCTTGTCGGTGCGGTCGCTTGCGGCCTTCGCCTTCACGCCGGTTACGGCCTTACGTACGACATTCATCGCGCGGGCGTTCTTAGCTACCTTCTTGGGTGCAGTCTTCTTAACCGCCTTCTTTACGGCTTTCTTGACTGCCTTCTTTACTACTTTTTTGGTAGTCTTCTTAACAACTTTCTTCGGAGCTGCCTTCTTTGGTGCAGACTTTTTCTTCGGAGCTGCCTTCTTCTTTATAGCCATAGGTGAAATGTAAAAAGCGGGTAATGGATTCGTTATAAAATCTGTGATGTCTGGAAACTAGGGTATCTGAGCCAAACGGGTAGAGACATCCCGCGCGAGGATGGCTGCTTCTTGTATGCCGTCAGTGTCGTTCGCGGCTTCTGCACGCCGCAATTTCAGGGTCGCTTCGCGGAGCGCGTCCGTCAGGATCATGCGCTCGAAGGTGTATATGAGATCGTCTGCCGCGTCTTCCGGGGGTTCCTCACCGAAGACGAGTCCTGCCTCGAACAGGGCGCGCTCATCCAAGTCCGCATCATTTGGGACCGGTGCGCCAATAATACGAGAATACTCGCTATTGAGCCGTTTCGCAAGGGGCGTATCGGGATAGGTCTGTATCGCGGCAAAGATGAGGGCGCGACGGGACTCGAGGCCAGACATCTTGGTAGACGTTTGGAGACCAGCTCCCTTTCCGGTCTCCATAGGCGCTGCGGTATCCACAGGGGTGCTTTCAGGACGCGGCAGCGAAGCGCGCACGGCTTCAGGGGTTGAAGACAGGGAGCGGGCAATTATGTCGACATAGCGATTGCGCTCAAGCGGGCTCCCGACCGCCACGACAAGTGGCAGCACGATGGCCTCCACCTGCCGGAGGAGCTTGAATTCGTCGCGCTCGGAGCTTGCGAGCACGCTCAGGAAGAACTCGATGACGGACTGAGAATTCTTGACGAGCTCACTGAATCTCTTCGCGCCTCCCTCTTCAGACACGACATCCGCCGGATCCTTGCCTTCGGGCAGGCGCACGGCTTTCACGCGCATGCCGGCGCGCAGCGCCGCATGCGCGTTCTTCGCACTTGCTGCGAGGCCTGCGCGATCGCCGTCAAGGCAGAGCATGAGGTTATCGGCGTAACGTTTGATGAGCCCCAGGTGCGTGCTTGAGAGCGCAGTACCGGAAAGTGCGATGGTATTGGTAAAGCCGGCCTGGTGCAGGAGAACGAGATCGAACTGGCCCTCGACGAGTATGGCGTATCCCTGCTTGCGTATGGCGTCTTTCGCACGGTCCATACCGAACAGGACTTCGGACTTCCGGAAGAGTCCGGTCTCGGGACTGTTGAGATACTTCGCGCTGTCGTCTTTATCGAGGGCACGGCCCGTGAACGCAACCGTGCGGCCGGCCGCATCGCGTATCGGAAACATCAGGCGATTGCGGAAACGGTCGTACCAGGTACCGGGCTTCTCGTCCGCTTCTTTGACAAGTCCGGCTTCAGCAAGTTCCTTCGGAGAATACCCGCGCGCACCAAGCGCTTCTAAGAGTCCGCGCCATCCAGCTGGCGCAAGGCCGAGCTTCCAGGCTGCGATAGTCTCGGGAGTGAGACCCCTGTCGGTAGCGTACGTATATGCAGAAGACTCTGAGGTAAGGGAGTCATGGAAGAACATCTCGGCCTGTGCCATCGCTTCACGAATGCGGTCAAGCCGGTCGCGCGCCTTGGCGTCTTCAGGACGAAGTGCGACGAGTTCGACTCCTGCCTTCTCTGCAAGGATCTTGAGTGCTCCCTTGAAATCGACCCCTTCCATCTTCTCGATGAAGGTTAAATGGTCGCCGCCCTGTGAGGTCGAGAAACAGTAGTAGCTGCCTCGCTCCATATTCACGTAGAAGGACGGAGTCTTCTCTTTGCCGAAGGGAGAGAGTCCGCGCCAGTACTTTCCTGCGCGGGTGAGTTTTACGTATGGTTGTATAACCTCAAGAATCGAGAGCTTGTCTTTGATCTGGGTGACGGTGTCGTTCGGAGTGCTCATTTCCTCTTATTTTACCTCGTATGTACCGGTTCTGGCAGCTACTTGACAATATAGGTCATAGATGCTATGTTAATTATGGCAACAATAGCAGGAAGACGATAATGAACATGTCCCCTCGTCAGCAGGTTCAGCTCCTGATCGGCTGGATCATCATCACCTCAATCGCGCTGGCCACCGCTCTCTGGTTGGGGCTGTTCTTCAGCCTTCCCAAGGAGACCGGCTTCGTGCTCGCCGTGATTGCGTCCGGGCTCGTCGGAATCGCCGGCCTGGCTCATGTGGGCGCGAACGCGTTCATCCGTCAGCTCGGCAAGGGGCTCGTCCCCGACCGCGCCTGATCGGCAAGCTTCCCCCAGCTGCCGATCCAGGAAGAGGCCGTCCACCGTGACGGCCTCTTTTTACTTTATATACGAGCAAAGCCTGCCCCATTCGGGGGCAGGCTTTGCTTTATTGAATTTTCCGTCGGGAGCGAGGGCTTGAGAATAAAAGCGGTTCAGGATTCCCAAGTGCAGGGTAATCCCGCAACGGCGCTTTTATTCTTAACCCGAGTGACTCGTTACGCGGTGGTGTCGACAGCGACTCCGGCGCTCGCTACCTGCTCTGCAAGCTCTTCTGCAGCCTGTGCTGCCGCCATCTCGCGGCGACCGCGAGCGGCCTGAAGCTCCTCGATCTTGCCAGCCTTCGCGCTTCCCTTGAAGGCGGTACCGGCAGGAATGAGGCGGCCTAGGATCACGTTCTCCTTGAGACCGCGAAGCGTATCGACGGAGCCCTTGAGCGCTGCGTCGATAAGGATCTTCGTGGTCTGCTCGAAGCTTGCTGCCGAGAGGAAGGAACGGCGAGAGAGCGCGGACTGCTTAATACCGAAGACGATGTCGGTCGACTTAGGTACGATCTTTCCGAGATCTTCGTATTCCTTCACTATCTCCGCGAACTCCCACTGCTCAACGATGTCGCCGACCGAGAGGTCGGTGTCGCCGGCGTCGGTTATCTTCGCGCGGCTGAACATCTGACGAACGACGACTTCGAGGTGCTTGCGGGAAACGCTGGCGCCCTGAAGCTCGTAGATCTTGCTGGTCTCCGCGATGATGTACTCCTGTACGACGGTGCGTCCGGCGTACGTGAAGAGCTCATCGAGATCGACGGAGCCGTCAGTGAGGAGCTGGCCGCGGGTTACCGCGTCGCCTGCCTTAACGAGCGCCTGGCGCGGGAATGCTGCGACGTATTCGGTCGCGGAGCCGTCCTTCTTGCCCTGGCCGGCCTGCGGAGTGACGACGAAGACCTTATCGCGACCCTGGTCGCGGATCTCCGTTATCATGCCATCGAACTTAGCGACGATAGCCGGATTCTTAGGCGAGCGCTTCTCGAAGAGCTCCTCGACGCGAGGAAGACCCTGGGTGATGTCGCCGCCAACGGAGGCAGTACCTCCGGCGTGGAAGGTACGCATGGTGAGCTGGGTTCCCGGCTCGCCGATCGCTTGCGCTGCGATGGTTCCCACAGCCTCTCCAAGATCCACAGGAACCTGGGTGGTGAGGTCCATACCGTAGCAGGAGGCGCAGATGCCGTAGCGGGTCTCGCAGGACATTGGCGAGAGCACCTGTACGGACTCAACAGAGTCGTCGGCCGCTATCGCGATGGAGTCAAGCTCGTCGAGGTAGTGGCGCTTCTTGAAGGTAGTGCCGCCTGCAACGAGATCGCTCGCAAGGCTGCGACCGCGAACGGCTTCGGCGAAGTCTATCTTCACACCGGAGGCCGAGATACGCTTGATGGTGATGCCGCGCTTAGTGCCGCAATCAGCCTCCGTGATGATGGAGTCCTGCGCGACGTCGAAGAGACGGCGAGTCAGGTATCCTGCGCGCGCGGTGCCGAGTGCGGTGTCGGTAAGACCCTTACGTGCGCCGTGCGTACTCATGAAGTACTCGACGGGGTTGAGTCCTTCCATCATGGACGAGATGATAGGCAGCTCGATGGTCTCACCGGCGGTGTTCTGGATGAGTCCCTTCATGCCGACCATCTGGGTCAGGTTTCCGATGGAACCGCGAGCTCCTGATGTAATGATGTCGTAGACCGAGCTGTTGGTATTCAGGCCTTCGGCGACGAGCTTCTCAACGTCGGTCTTAGCACCGTGCCAGAGCTCGATGACCATGCGGCGCTTCTCGTCTTCGGACAGGAGGCCGTCCTTATAGTCGCCTTCGATCTTCACGACCTTCTCGCGCGCTGCGTCTACGACCTTCCCCTTGCCTTCTGGCACCGAGACGTCGTCGAAGCTCCAGGTGATACCTGCCTGCGTCGCGTACGTGAAACCGAAATGCTTGATGCGGTTCACGATGCTCGGAACCTTATCGAGGCCATATTGCTTCATCGAGTCGATGACAATGCGGCCGAGCACCTTCTTGGTCACGGCTTCGTTCACGAAGAGATAATCGGAAGGAAGGACGGTGTTGAAGAAGAGACGTCCGACGGTAGTCTCGAAGATATTCCCCTCAAAGCCCGCGTACTTGGCCTTCTCGGCGACTGGGAGCACGTGAATCTTTGCCTGGATATCGAGCTGGCCGAAATCGTACGCGAGGATGGCGGCGTTCGGGCTTGCGAAGTACTGACCTTCTCCCTTAGCGCCAGGCGTCTCCTTAGTGAGCCAGTAACAACCGAGCGCGATGTCATGCGAGGTCGCGATGACCGGAGCACCGGATCCTGGCTTCAGGATGTTCTTGTTCGCGCTCATGATGTTCTTCGCCTCCCACTGCGCCTCTTCTGAGAGCGGTACGTGGACGGCCATCTGGTCGCCGTCGAAGTCTGCGTTGAAGGCAGGACACACTAACGGATGGAGCTGGATAGCATCGCCTTCGATGAGACGAGGGCGGAAGGCCTGGATACCCTGGCGGTGAAGCGTAGGGGCGCGGTTAAGCAGCACGTACTTCCCTGCTATAGCCTCTTCGAGGATCTCCCATACTTCTGGTACGCCGTCTTCGATAAGGCGACCTGCGCCACGGATGTTGAAGGCGAGCTCGCGGGTGAGGAGTCCTTCGATGACGAACGGACGGAAGAGCTCGAGCGCCATATGCTTCGGGAGACCGCACTCGTCGAGCTCGAGGTCAGGACCGACCACGATCACGGAGCGGCCCGAGTAGTCGACGCGCTTTCCGAGCAGGTTCTGGCGGAAGTAGCCCTGCTTACCCTTGAGGTAATCAGCGAGGGACTTGAGCGGACGGCGCTGGGCCGGGGTGAGCGCGCCTCCGGATGCTCCGGATTTGCGTATTGAATTGTCGAGCATCGCGTCTACCGCTTCCTGAAGGATACGCTTCTCGTTGCGGAGGATAACCTCAGGCGCCTTGATGTCGATGAGCTTCTTGAGGCGGTTGTTGCGGTTGATGACGCGGCGATACAGGTCGTTCAGATCGCTCGTCGCGTGACGGCCTCCCTCGAGCGCCACCATAGGGCGGAGCGCCGGCGGGATGACCGGGATACGGGTGAGGAACATCCACTCGGGGCGGGTGTTCGCAGCGATCATGTTCGAGATGAGCGAGATACGCTTTGCGAGCTTCTCGCGCTCGGCGGCTCCAGCCTTCGGATAGCGCTCTTCAAGCGTTGCCTTCACCTTCTCGAGATCGAGGCTGCGGAAGAGGTCGTAGATGGCTTCAGCGCCAATCTTCGCCTCGAACAGCGTGCCGTACTTCACCGAGAAGCGGTGGTAGGTGATCTCGTCGAAGACGCGTCCGACCGTGACCGAATCGATCTCGGACTTAGCTAAGGTCATGCGCTCCTTGAGTGCATCGCGCTTCTCATCGTCACCGAGTTCCTTGAACTTGGTCTTGTACTCGTTCTCGAGCTCAGCGAGCATGCGCTTCTTCACGTCTTCAGCGACCTTGGTCACGATATAGCCCGCGAAGTAGATGACCTTCTCGAGGTCAGCGCTCGATACGCCAAGAAGGAGTGCCATGCGGCTCGGCATGGAGCGCAGGAACCAGATGTGCGCGACAGGCGTTACGAGCTCGATGTGGCCCATGCGCTCGCGCCGCACGATGCTGCGCGTGATCTCGACGCCGCACTTGTCGCAGATGATGCCCTTGTAGCGGATACCCTTGTACTTGCCGCAGTAACACTCGTAGTCGCGCTCAGGGCCGAAGATCTTCTCGTCGAAGAGCCCGTGCTTCTCGGAGCGCTGGGTGCGGTAGTTGATGGTCTCAGGCTTCGTGATCTCGCCGCGCGACCACTCGAGGATGCGCTCAGGAGATGCGACCGAGAGACGCAGCGCGTTCCAGTCGTTGCCACGATTCATGGGGCGGCCTGCGGGGCGCGGTCCCTTTCCGAACGGAGATGGTGTCATAGGTGTTGCCATATAAGTGAAAGGTTAGGCGACCGTGTCGTTACCGCTGGCGTCCCGGTTCATCGGTTCGATGTCGAGCGCGAGGCCGCGGATCTGGTTAGTAAGGACGGCAAAGGATGCCGGAGTGCCGGAGTGGCTGACCGGCTCGCCCTTGACGATGGCGTCGAAGGTCGCGGAGCGGCCGGTGATATCGTCGGACTTGATGGTGAGCATCTCGCGCAGCGTATAGGCAGCGCCATAGCCGAGGAGCGCCCACACTTCCATCTCGCCGAAGCGCTGTCCGCCGTTCTGCGCCTTTCCGCCGAGCGGCTGCTGGGTGATCAGGCTGTACGGACCGATGGAACGCATGTGGATCTTGTCTTCCACCATGTGATGGAGTTTCAGGATGTACATGTAGCCCACCGAGACCGGCTGTGCGAACGGCTCGCCGCTCTGACCGTCGAAGAGCTTCATCTTGCCGGAGCGATCGAAGCCGGCCTTGACGAGTTCCTCGCGGATCTCATCTGCGGTAGCTCCCGCAAACGGAGGCACGATAGCCTGATAGTCGAGAGTGTGCGCGGCAAGACCGAGATGCATCTCAAGGATCTGCCCGAGGTTCATACGCGACGGGATACCGAGCGGGGTCAGAATGACGTCCACGGGATTTCCGTCCTCGTCGTACGGCATGTCCTCGACCGGAAGCACGCGGGAGATGACACCCTTGTTTCCGTGACGACCGGCGAGCTTGTCTCCGACCGATACGTTACGGACCTGAGCGACGGTGACGACGATCTTCTTGATGATGCCGCTCTCGAGCTGGTCGCCGCGCTCGCGGGAGAATACGCGAACGCCGATGACGCGACCGCGCTTTCCGCCTTCCATGCGGAGGCTTGTGTCCTTCACGTCCTTAGCCTTGTCGCCGAAGATCGAACGGAGGAGGCGCTCTTCAGGCGTGAGCTGGGTCTCGCCCTTCGGCGTTACCTTACCCACGAGAATGTCCCCGGGACGGACTTCCGCGCCGATGCGGATGACGCCCTCCTCGTCGAGGTTCTTGAGCCGCATCTCGCCGACGTTCGGGATGTCGTGGGTCGTGATCTCAGCGCCGAGCTTCGTATCGCGGACAGCCGCTTCGAAGTCTTCGATGTGCACGGTAGTAAATTTCGAATTCTCGACGAGGCGCTCGGAGACGATGATGGCGTCCTCGTAGTTCGCGCCGTTCCAGCTCATGAAGGCGACGCGCACGTTCTGGCCGAGAGCCATCTGGCCCTGGTCGGAACTAGAGGCGTCGGCGAGTACATCTCCCTTCTTGACCTTGTCGCCCATCATGACGATAGGACGCTGGTTGAAGGCTGAGTTCTGGTTCGTCTGGGTGAGCGCGGATAGCTTGTAATCCTTCTTCTTACCCTCCTTCCCTTCTATGGTTATCTTGCGCGCGTCGACATAACTTACCGTACCTGCCTCCTCAGCGATGATAAGGCGGCCGGTGTTGCGAGCTGCATGCGCTTCGATGCCGGTGGCGACCAGCGGTGCCTCAGGAACGAGACACGGCGTCGCCTGCTTCTGCATGTTCGAACCCATGAGCGCGCGGTTCGCGTCGTCGTGATCGACGAACGGGATCATCGCGGTAGCTGCCGAGAACATCTGGAAGGTCGAGACGTCGATGAGACTGATTTCAGCGCGGGTGACGACGGCCGGCTCGCCGCCGCGGCGAGCTTCGATAGTGTCAGGAACGATGTGTCCCTTCTCGTCCACCGGAGTCGCGCCGTGGGCGATGACGCGCTCTTCTTCCTCAAGCGAGTTGAGGTAGATGATCTCTTCGGTCACCTTGCCGTTCTTCACGACTGCGTACGGAGTCTCGATGACGCCGAACTCGTTCGTGCGTGCGTGAATAGAGAGGCGCAGGATAAGGCCGATGTTCTGACCTTCCGGCGTGTGGATAGGACAGAGGCGTCCGTAGTGCGACGGGTGCACGTCGCGGACTTCGAAGCCCGCGCGTTCACGAGTGAGACCGCCGGGACCGAGCGCTGAGAGGGTGCGCATATGCTCGAGTTCGGCGAGGATGTTCTGTTGGTCCATGAACTGCGAGAGCTGGTTGGCGGTGAAGAACTCGCGCACCGATGCCTGGAACGGACGAGGGTTCACGAAGGCCATCGGAAGCGTGGTCTCGCTCTCGATGGTAGACATACGGTCCTGGATGTTGCGCTTCATGCGGCTCATACCCACGCGCATGCGGGCCTGGAGGAGCTCGCCGACGAAGCGGACGCGACGGAAGCCGAGGTGATCGATGTCGTCAGGCTGAGCGTCCGGGGTAGCATTCAGGCGTGCGATCTCGGAGACTATGCGGGTAAGGTCGTCCAGCGTCAGGGTGCGGGCTTCGAGCGACTTAGGGTCGGTCGGGAGACCGAAGCGGGCGTTCAGGCGGTGGCGTCCGACCTTGTTAAGGTCATAGCGATCAGCCGTGAAGAGCGCATTCACGTACTGCTTGGCGTTCTCAGGGGTGGCCATGTCGCCGTCGCGCATGCGGCGGTGGACTTCGACGTATGCCTCCTCGATGGTCTTGGTGGTGTCGTGGGCGAGCGTGGTCTTGATGGCTTCGAAGGCTACGGGGTCCTTCGAGAAGCGCGCGAGGATATCCTCCTTGGTGCCTGCACCGAAGATGCTGAGGAGATTGGTTATCGGGAACTTGCGCTTGCGGTCGATCTTCACGAAGAGCGATCCGTCTACGTCCGATTCGATCTCTATCCATACGCCGCGACTCGGCATGATCTTCGCGCCGAAGTACTGCTTGCCTTTGAGTTCTTCCGCGACGAAGAAGGCGCCGTAGGAACGGGCGAGCTGCGGAATGATGCCACGCTCGACACCGGACACGATGAAGCTGCCGTGCGGCGTCATCATCGGGATATCAGCCAGGAAGATGTCCTGGGTCTTCTCGCTTCCGAAGGTCTTGTTGAGCAGCGTAACGGTCACTTTGATCGGCGCCTCGTAGGTGCGCATGTTCTCCTTTGCCTGCTCTTCGTCTCCCTTGGGTTCTCCGATCTCGAAGCCGTCGATGCGAAGCTCGAACTTCTTGCCGGAATAATCGCTGATAGGCGTGAACTCCTTGAAGAGCTCCATAAGGCCGTCCTTAAGGAGCCACTTGAAGGAATCGCGCTGATGCCCGACGAGGTCGGGAAAATCGACACGCGGCGCGCGATACGCGCCAAACGTCTTCTGTACGAGCGCTTTTTGTGTACGCATGAGAAGTGGAAATTATGTCTGAAACGCGAAGAGGACTCGTACACGTGTACGAGCCGCGTCCGTCGTTTTCCGAGACGCTTTTGTAAAAATGTAGCCCTAAATTTGCCTGTTTGCCCCCCAGAGTCCCCCGCGACTCATCCGTTTCTGGTTAAGGACAGTATACGCTCTGTATGAATAAACCGTCAAGGCAGGGTGTGAAGAACCTGAAGAAACCTTAAATACTGTCTGGGATAATCTTGGAATCGCTATAAAAGCGCCTTTATCTCTCTAAGATCAGGATGGCAGGGAGAAAGGTAGATTACAAAAGTATCATCAAGTATTTTTAGTTCACGGAGATAATCTGCATAACTATCTCGCAGATTATAGGCTTTGAAGTTAGCGTGGAGTATCTTTTGCCCGGATGGTTTAGCTCGTGACATGGCGCTTGCGATCTCCATCGTTTTTACCACTGAGTTGCAGGCAGAGCCTAATATTAAACCTGATATGTTCTCATCTGTGAGAATTTGTTCCGTGCGCTCTGGAGTAGACCGACCGCCGTAAATAAGTGGGATGCGATCTCCCGCTTCTCGACCGAATCTATCGATAAGCCAATCATGCAGTGACCTACACACTCCCGAAATAACTTCCGGAGCAGGAGGCGGCATGTCGTCACGTCCGCTTCCCCGAGATCCCCATTTCGGTTCATATCCAACAACTAAGTTCGTAAGGTAATTCGCAGGTATGTCATGAAGAATCGAGGCCAGGTGTACACGGACACGCTCCTCGATCTCTTGCGGCAAGGCCGATTCAAATTCTTCCCATGTTTCGCCAACGAGTATCGTCAATCTATCGAGAAGTGCTACTTCACCCCCTCTTGCGATAATAGTCTGTAACTTCTTAGCTACCACCTCTAGAGTGTCACCGACTTCTGAATGGCCGAGAATGACACCCTCCGCGCCCGCCTTGCAAACCTGCTCCGCGCTAACCGCCCCTGTTCGTGCAAAAAGATCGTCGCCATCGCCATCGTATATATCTATATTCTGTGCCGAGAGAATGATTCGAGCCATGCAAAAAGTATACTCCTGCCACTCGCTTTTAACATAGAGCTGATAGCTGACAAACCAGGTTGAGGAGCTACTGCTTCCCTTTCTTCCACTTCTCTATCTCGGCGTGGTTGCCGGTGGCGAGGACTTTAGGGATCGGGTACTTCTTCTTTTCCCACTCGATCGTGTCCGGGCGGGTATAGACTTCGCGCGCCGCGGTGCGGCGCTCTTCGATGGATTCGTCCTTGCCGAGGACTCCCGGCAATCGGCGCGTGACGGCGTCGACTATCGCCATCGCAGGTACTTCCCCACCCGTGTAGGTGGCAGCGCCCACGGCATATTTCTTCACGGTACCAAATGTCTTCATGATTTTGAGCGCTCTGTCGTCGATGCCTTCGTAGCGCCCGCAGACGAGCACGACGTCATCGAACTTCGCGAGCGCGTCCGCTTCCTTGTTTGTGAATTCTTTTCCGCCGGGTACGAACCAAACGAGGGCGATCTTTCCTTTGCGGCGCGTGAGCGACTTCTTGATAGCTTTGACGACCGGAAGCGCCGTCATGACCATGCCCGGGCCTCCGCCGTACGGTCGCTCGTCTACTTTCCCCCATCTGTTGGTGACGTAGTCGCGCGGATTCTGATAATCCACGAGTATCTTCTTATCTTTCCGTGCGCGGCCCAGTATCGACGCGGATAGATACGCGTCGCAAGCTTCCGGAAAGAGGGTTACAAGATGGAATCGCAGCATGGAAGAGATTAAGAAGATACTTTGGCGTTAAGAAAAAGGCCTCGCCTGCGGCGAGGCCTTTTTCTTAACTTAAATCATTTAATACTTCGTCGAGCGGCTTATCGCTTTCCATGCGCTTGCCGCCGAGAGGCTCGTTGATCTTCAGGTTCACGCGCGCATTGTGCTTCATGCCGACGACGCGCAGAAGGGTGCGAAGCGCCTTGGCGATGTTGCCATCGCGGCCGATTATTTTTCCCATATCTTCGGGAGCGACTGAGAGCGTGAGGAGTACGCCCATCTCGTCTACTGAGCGTACGACGACGACCGCATCTGTCTTATCGACGAGCGCTTTTACGACGTATTCGAGAAATTCGTGATCGGATTCCATATCGTTTCAGAGTGAAGGTTTAACGGAGTAAGGGAGTCGCACGGGGCCGCGCGGAGCGCGGCGGAAACTGAAAAGAGCGGCTAGGCTGCAGGTTCCTCGGGAGCAGCGTCTGCAGCAGGTGCGTCAGTCGTCTCTTCGGGTGCAGGTGCTTCCTCAGCAGGTGCAGCTTCTTCTGCAGCGGGGGTCTCTTCGGTAGGAGCCTCGGTCGGTGCTTCTGCTTGTGCGGCGACCTCCTCAGCAGGAGCGGCTTCTGCGGCTGCCTTCGCATCTTCAGCGGCCTTGGCATCAGCCTCTGCCTTTGCAGCCGCTGCTTCCTCTTCAGCCTTCTTTTTCGCGACGTTCTTCTCGAGGTTCTTCTTCGATACGACAGCGACCTTCGAACCCTCCATGACGCCCTGGGACACGAGGAGGTTCATGACCGACGGAGAGACTTGCGCGCCCTTGGCCATCCAGGCCTTTATGGCATCACCCTTCACGTTCACGTCTTTGGTCTTCGGGTTATAGGTGCCGACCAATTCGACGTACTTGCCAGCCTTGGGACCACTGGATTTCTCGAGCACGGCAATGCGAAAAGCCGGGTCATTCCGGCGTCCGATGCGCTGAAAACGAATCATCAACATAGTGAGAGGAAATGTACCAGAAAAGCCATATTCGGGCAAGCATAGGGCAGGACGGTTCTCCTGGCAGAGTGTCGGGAGGGACTATTGTCGGGATCAAAGAGAAAAGACGGCGACCACAAGGATCGCCGCCTCTTTAAATCAGACTCCTGTCGGGGAGATCCGATACTTCCGTTGTATGGATTGAATATGGAGCCTGTGACGCCATAGTACCGACGGAGGGTTCCGCCAGCCCCGTCCTTATACCATTCATGAGTAATCTGGTACAGTTGGCTACATGACACAAGCTCCAGACGGGACCTTCGAAGGTCCGATCACGGTCACCCGCACAGGCAAGGGGTTCTTTACGTACGACCCTGAAAAGGACGATCTGTTCATCCCTGACGAGAATCTTGGAAATGCCTTCCCGGGAGATATCGTACGCGTATCGCTCGCAGGCACGCAGACAGACCCGCGAAGCGGTGAGATGCGTTCTATCGGAAAAGTGGAGAGTATCGTACGCCGTAACCGCACGACCTTCGTAGGCAAGCTCGTATCAGGTAAGGACATAAATCAGAATCCGGCTGATACGTATCTGATGCCGGACTGGAAGAAGATGTATACGCCGTTCCTGGTCCGCGGCGAATCGCTTCCCCTTGGACAGAAGGTGTTAGTGCGCTTTACGGATTGGCTACCCGGCGCTCCGTTCCCGGAATCGACTCTTGAGGAGATTATCGGCCCGGCTGGCGTGCACGAGACGGAGATGCGCGCTTTGGCGCTTGGCAGTGGCTTTCGCAGCGACTTCCCTCCCGGCGTCATCCATGAAGCAGAAGAGCTCGAGAAGACCGGCGAAGCGAAGCTTGCCGGCGAAGCTGCGGAGGCTGTCGCTGCTGGCCGCCGTCGCGACTTCCGCGGCGTACCGACCTTTACTATCGACCCGTACGACGCCAAGGACTTCGATGACGCGCTTTCCGTACAGATACTTCCGAACGGAAACACCGAAGTGGGTATCCACATCGCCGACGTCTCCTTCTATGTCCGACCGGGCAGTGCTATCGATGACGAAGCGCGCAATCGCGCAACGAGCGTATACCTCGTCGATCGCACCATCCCCATGCTTCCAGAAATCCTCTCGAACGGCCTCTGTTCGCTGAACCCCAACGAAGACCGTCTCGCCGTCTCAGCGGTCTTCGAGCTCGATAGCAATGCGGGCATTATTTCTAAATGGTTCGGTCCGACCGTCATACACTCTGACCAGCGCTTCACGTATGAGAACGCGCAG
Source organism: Patescibacteria group bacterium (assembly GCA_040388985.1). Taxonomy (GTDB): domain Bacteria; phylum Patescibacteriota; class Minisyncoccia; order Phycocordibacterales; family Phycocordibacteraceae; genus C7867-001. The sequence goes on from JAZKAU010000003.1 coordinate 71,968, forward strand.
GAAGTGCTCGATACAGGAAACGGTCCTATGGCCACCGAGCTCGCCTCCCTCAAGACGCTCGGCGAGAAGCTGCGCACGCGCCGCGCCGCAAACGGCACCATCGCCTTCGACACGCCGGAAGTGAAAGTGAGACTAAATGAGGAAGGCAAGCCTATCGCGGTCGAGGTAAAGGAGCGCCTCGAGACGAGCATGCTCATCGAGAACTTCATGCTGCTCGCTAACGAGAACGTCGCGGAATTCCTAAGCGCACAGATGAAAGGAGCGCACATGACCGGCGGCACCATATTCCGCGTGCACGACGTGCCGGACGCCGACCGCATAGCGAATCTCTCAGAGTTCCTGAAGGTCCTCGGCTATCACCTGGAAACCGGCGGAGGCAAGGTGAAAGGTACGGATCTGAATGCGCTCTTGGCTTCCGTCAAAGGAAAGCCGGAAGAATATCTCATCAAGATGGCGGCGCTGCGCTCCATGTCCAAGGCCATCTACTCGACCAAGAACATCGGCCACTACGGCCTCGCCTTCGAGTTCTACACGACCTTCACCTCCCCTATCCGTCGGTATCCCGACGTCTTAGGTCATCGGCTCGTCAAGCATTTCACCGTGAACGGCCCGTTCACGAAGCAAGAACTGTCTGAGATAGACGCGCTTGCGCTCCATTCGAGCGAGCGCGAAGTCGCGGCAACCGAAGCGGAACGCGACTCCATAAAGATGAAGCAGGTGGAGTTCCTCGAGAGCCGCGTGGGTGAGGAATTCGATGCCGTCATCTCGGGCGTCTCAAACAGTGGGCTCTACGTCGAGCTCAAGGAGACCCGCGCCGAAGGTATGGTGCGCATGCGCGACATCGGCAACGACTACTTCACGTACGACGAGAAGCGGTATCGCCTGGTCGGAGAACGGACTAAGAAGCAGTATGCGCTCGGCGACCCGGTCAAGGTGCGCCTGGTGGCCGCGCGCATCGCTGAGAAGGAGCTTGATTTCGCGCTCGTCGCGTAGGCGCTTCTGCCAGAGGAGTATGTCTGGGACATTCATGCGGTCTTCATGACATTGCGCATAAGATGAAAGCGTATTCATAACGCACGAATATATGGCTGAAGATATTGATACGGAAGATCAGGGAACGCCGCCTGAGCTGCCTCAAGAAGAGGGACAGGTGGCCAAGGAGGGGCTAGCGGAAGATGATGAGGAGAATGAGGATAAGGATGATGAGGAGAAGTAATCTGGACTGATAGATAAAATAGATACGCCGCGCGGAAGCGCGGCGTATCTATTTTGCGACTTGTACGGCTTCGTCGAACTTTATAGAAAGGAGCTTGCTAATGCCATCGCCGCCCATAGTGACGCCGTAGAGGATACCCGCGCGACTCATGGTCTCGCGATTATGGGAGATGACGATGAGCTGGGACTTCTTCGCTAGCTCTTCGATCATGTCGCCATAGCGACGGGAGTTGGCCTCGTCGAGCGCAGCGTCGGTTTCGTCGAGTATGAGGAACGGCGGCGGATTCACCTGGCTCATGGCGAAGATGAGCGCGATGGAGGTCAACGCGCGCTCGCCGCCTGAGAGCTGCATCAAGGACTGCACGCGCTTCTTGGGCAGTGCCACCGATATCTCGATACCTGCCTTGCCTGGCTTGCGGATACGGCTCTCCTCGTATGAATCTTCGTCATCTTCGTCCTCATTCTCCTCGATATCCTCGTCCGCGCGTCCAGCAGTCGGCAGGTCCTCCAGCACGAGCTTCGCATTCCCTCCCCCGAACATGAGGCTGAAGAATTCGCTGAATGATACATTCACCTTCGTCAGGCCTTCGGTGAATGTCTTGTTGAGTTCCGTATCAAGATCGGTGATAAGCTCGCGCAGGCCGGTCGACGACTTCGTAAGGTCCTCGAGTTCGCGGGCGAGGAATTCCTCGCGGGCGACCGCCTCGTCGTATTCCTTCTGCACGTCTTCCCCGCCCCCGCCCGCCTCCTCGACCCGTATCTTGAGGCGCTCGAGTCCTCGTTTGCGGTCTTCCTGGAGACTGCGGTCCTCGGTCGGGAGCGCAGTCAGAGGCGCGTACGACAGAGCGCTCGCGCCAGCGAGCGCGAGCGCTTCGGCGCGTTCGCGCTCAAGCGACTGGCCGGCATTCTCGAGTTCGCGGAGCCTGGCGTCTAGCCGCACGACGGCCGCTTCAGCGGCAGCCTTGGACTCTGCGAGTCCAAGCACCCGGTGCCGCTCTTCGCGGCCGGTCTCGTCATAGGCCATGCGCGCTTCGCGCGCGCGAAGCAGTGCCTCGCGATTCTCGTCTATATCGCGGGCGAGCTGCGCTTCCTTCTCGAGGAAGCTTGCGCGCTCGTTCTCGAGCGTGTGCACGAGCTGTTCCTCGTCTGCGAGATAGTCGTCGTTCGGCGTGCCGAATCGCTCGAAGAAGGCGACCACGACGCTCTTGAGCGACTCTAGGGCGGCGCGCAGCGCCGCCGGTTCTGATTCTTCTGACCGTGCCGCTTCGCGCTCTACTTCCGCGCGCAGCGTATCGAGATCCTCACGCGGAATCTTCACGTATGGGTCATGCGCGACCGCGACGCTGCGCTTCTTCGCCCCTTCGAGCGCGCCTTCCACGCGCCCGAGCTCGCGCGCGAGCGTACCGCGCTCCTGACCGAGCCTGTCGAGCGTGCGCTCGATCGTCCGTATACGCTCAGCATGCTTGGCACCCTCCACATCGCTCGTCGCGCGCTCGTCGAAGGCGGCAAGTTCGCGTGCGGCTGCGGCCAAGCGCTCGTTCGCCCCGGCACGCTCGCTGGTCGCCTTCTTCGTTTCCGTATCGATATAGAATTCCTCGATGGCAAAATAGGTTCTGCACACCTCTGCCAATTCCTGTGCAAGAGATGCCGCGCGTTCGATGCGTTCGACCTGCTTCTTGAGGAATCGGATATGAGGCGCAATCTCGCGGCGCAGACTTTCCACCTCGCGCATGTTGCTGTCCGTCTTCTCGAGCTTACGCTCGGCTTCTTGCTTCTTGAATTCGAAGGATTTGAGGCCGAGCGCGTCCTCAAGCATAGCGCGGCGCTCGCGCGGATGCGCAAGCAGGATGCGGTCGGCTTCGCCTTGGGAGATGATGTGGTGTCCTGTCTCGCCGATGTTGGCGGACGAAAGAAGTTCCTGCACGTCGCGCAGGCGGACTTTTGAGCCATTCACGAGATATTCGCTTGCGCCGTCGCGGAAGACCGCGCGCTCGATGGATACTTCGTCGAAGTCGAGCTTCGGGAAGATTCGCGCTCCTCCTCGCGGCTGATTATCGAAGACGATGGCCACTGCCGCGCGTGAAGCTCGCGGATTCGTATTAGACCCGCTCCAGATAAGGTCCTCGCTGCGCTTCCCGCGCATGCTCTTCATGGATTGCTCGCCGAGCGCGAAGCGGAAGGCTTCGGCGACATTGCTCTTTCCGGAGCCATTGGGCCCCACTATCGCGGTGGTCGCATTACTGAAGTCGAGCACGGTCTTACGCGCGAATGACTTGAATCCCACTATCTCGAGCCGTTTCAACATTGCTCTCAGTATAGCGTACGAGAAACGCTCAGCGCGCGAGTTTTTACCACCCGGTCTTCTGAAGCGCGTTCTGCGCAGCTGCCTGTTCTGCTTCTTGTTTAGATTGACCCTCGCCGGTCGCAATCTGTTCCTTACCGAGGAAGACGCCTACCGTGAAGCGCTTATCGTGATCCGGGCCTTTCTCCTGCATGGTCGTGTAGGTGGGAGTGGTACCGCGCTTGTCCTGAGCAAGCTCCTGGAACTTGCTCTTGGCGTCCTGCCAGCTTCTCTGCTGGACGACGGTGTCGATCTTCCCGTAGAGATGCTGCGCAAGGAAGGCTTCGGCAGCGTCGTATCCCTGATCGAGATAGAGAGCGCCGAGAAGCGCCTCGAAGGCGTTCGCAAGGATGATCTGGCGCGCGCGGCCGGTATCCTTTGACTCGCCTTTTGAGAGCAGCAGCATGGAGTTGAGTCCGAGCACCTCGGCAGTATCGGCGAGCGAATAGGTATTCACGAGCGCGGCGCGGAAAGCCGTGAGCTCTCCCTCTGGCTTGTTCGGATATTTATCAAAAAGGAAGCGCGTGACCGCAAGCTCAAGCACGGCATCGCCGAGAAACTCAAGACGTTCGTTATGCGCCTTCGAACTCTTGTTCTCGTTCAGATACGAACGATGCGTCAGCGCCTCTTCCAGGAGCGCCATATTCTTGAACGTGAGGCCGAGCGTGCGCGCGTGCGTATGAAAGTCGGTCATAGATACGTATATGGTAGCAGAACTACCGTACTAAAAGGAAGCGCCCGGAGGAGCAGGAGATGTTCTCCAGGGCTCCTTCGGGCGTTCATGCGCTCATGGTGTAGCCTTCGCCGACCAGAACGTCGGGAGTCAACGCGTCTTCCGATGACGCCGGCTCCTGATGCTGCGTCCTCCGCATATGGTCCAGAACGGCCAGGATGCCGGCACCCATGAAGAAGACGAGGGATATCGACACCGTAGTGGCGGCGTTGACCAGATTCTCGTGCGGGTAACTGCCGGCCAGCGCGAGGCCGCCTGCAACACCGACGAGCAAGACGCCAATTGACAAAGAGATCAATGAGGAATACTTCATCGCCTAATCCTCCGAGGACAACTAGAAAATCTATACCATGTTTATCCGGTACGGCAAAATGTTTGATTGATGTTCCCTGTCTAGGTGACACCTAGACAGGGAACGAAAAAGGGCCGCCCGAAGACGACCCCTTTTGCGAGTACCTGCAAGCGGTACTCGTCGGCTACGCAGCAGCCTTGAGGCTCTCCAGGAACTCCTCGATGGGCGGTGGCGTGGGAACCGTGCTCGCGCTGAAGTCGATGGCGTTCTTCCTAAGCAACGCCATCATCCAATCAGCTACGCGGGTAGCCCAGATGTGATTGCCCTTGATGAACATGGGGTATCGACTGGCCGGAGCACGGTCGAGCTCCGTCAGCTCCATGGCAGTCATCTTGTCGGGCCGTTCCGGCAACTCCTTGATCGAGTATCCGCCGCTCCCCATAGGACCGAATGTGTTGTCGGCATTCTTGATGAGGAGCACGAGGCTATCCTCGATGTCGGTCTCGTTGTCCGTGCCAACAAGAATCAATGTACAAGGCTTCGTCACCGCTTTCCTCCCTACTTATGATCAGGTTCGGCATCAGCTATCTGATGCCTTCGCTTAGCTTTTTACGCGCGTAATGACAGACTGTCAACGCAGGATTCTTAAGGCGCGATGTATTAAAAACGAGCTTCGAGGGGCTGCGTCGCTCCTGCGCGCGCCTTATCGAGGAGCTTCTGCACGGCGCTGGTCACGATAGGCAGCATATCGTCATAGAAATTGAGCTCGAGGATGTCGGGCAAGCGGAACCATTTCGCGTCGTCGAGTCCCCCGCTCTTCTTGAGCGTGATGGTCTCGAACTCCGCATGTACGAGGAAGAACCAGACATGCTTGCGGACCTTTCCCTTCTCGGGATGCGATGCGACGTATTCGTTCTCGCCGACCATCTCTTCTACCTTGCCTATAAGCCCGAGCTCTTCCTGCACGACGCGCGCGACGCCTTCCTCAGGCGAAGGGTCGGTCTCGATATGGCCTTTAGAGAGCGTCCAGCGGCCGAAGACGTCGTGCACGAGAGCAAGATAGTATTGGCCCTGGTGTTCAGCGTAGACGATGGCGCCGCCTAATTTCTCGAGTGGCAGATCCTCGCGCTTCACGCGCTCCTTCTTCCCGACCTCGTCCTTGCCGGGCTCGCCCATCTCCTTATAGACGGCTCCGAGGACACCGTTGACGAAGCGGCCACTCGAGTCGCCGCCGAAGATCTTGGCAAGCTCGATGGCTTCGTTTATGGCGACTTTCGCAGGAACCTGGGTGCGGTCAGCGAACAATAATTCAAAAAGCCCGATGCGCAGAATGTTGCGATCAACCGGCGCGATCTTATCGAGCGGCCAGTCAGGGGCGGCTTTCGTGATGACGAGGTCTAGGTCAGGACGCTTAGCGAGTACGCCCGTAATGAGAGCTTCCATGAAGGCCTTGTCCGAATCTTCCCCGCCGAACTCCGCGATATTGCGGGCGAGCATATCGGGCACCGCCGATTCTTCACTAGCTGAAGTATCCCACTCGAAGAGCGTCTGGAGGACTACGGAACGTGCAAGGTGGCGGTTGGCCATATGAAAGAGCTGGTATAGCTAGAGTAGCAGTAAAGGCGAGAAAGGTGCAACCGACCACACGTGTGCATAACGAGTCGCTCGGACCTAAGAATAAAAGCGCCGTTCCGCATAGGAATGCTGCACTTGGCAATCCTGAACCGCTTTTATTCTCAAGCCCTCGCTCCCGACGGGTGAGAGGTTAGCGTGTTTATGTAGTGTTTAGGTGACGATATAGATTCTGAGACCTTATGCCTTGTAACGACTTTGCCAAGCCTCTAATTCAGTAAAAATTGAGTCTGTGCTATTCTCTGGCTTACGCTGAAGAATGGCATTTGCATTTCGCATGCAGTATTGGACCTCATCCATGTTATTTTCTTCCGTGTAGTATTTAAAACTATCCAGGATATCGACCGCTTTCACTACAAGAGCATCTTCTCCATTCTCGGCACAACGCTTGATAAGCTCTTCTGTCCTACTGGGCTCATCTGAAATCGAATCGTCTTTGGTGCAGGCACGAACGAGCCTGAGCACAGTATCTCCAAATCCATCGGTTAGTTCTTTCTCTGTCACCTCGGTATCCTCAAGAATGTCGTGCAGTACTCCTGCCAAGACCATGTCCCGTGAATAGCCCTTTTCATACAAATATACGCCTACCCTAATTCCATGAAATAGCACGGGCTTTCGGGTCCCTTCATGAGATATGGGCATTACTTGGGAAAGCAAGCGAATTGCTTTTTCAAATTCAATATTGAGAGATTGCTTCATACACCAATTTAACCATGAAAGTCCCGAGCATCGCTCCAGATTGCTTGAAGTAATTGAAATCCGAGTCTAACGAAAACCGCGCCCTAATGGGCGCGGTTTTCGTGGCGAAGGAAAATGGCTTTAGATGCGAGGCGCGGGCAGGCCGCTGAGTGAGCCGTACTAAACGTACGGTGAGCGAAGCGGACGGGACCCGCAACAAAGCAGATGAAGCTATTTTGCTAGACTCCGCCGCCGAAACCGGAACGGCTCTTGGCCTTCCCGAGCGTCATGCGTCCGATGAGTCCCTGCTTCTTCTCAGTCGCGTTGATCTCCTTCTCTGCGTGGACAGGTTCCTTATATCCTTCAGCGTGCTCGTGGATGTGCTCCTTCTTATGCTTTGCCTTGGTCTTCTCTTTGTCGGCCTTCGCCTTCATTTCCTTCTTAGGAAGGATCTGCTTGCCGCGATACATGCCGGTGGTCTCGTCCAGGCGATGTGGAAGGCGGAGCGCACCGCTATCCTTATCGGTAACGATGGAAGCCGCCGAGAGCGCGTGGTGGCTGCGGCGATTCTTAGTATGGGAACTGGTGTGGCGCATTCGTACTGACATATACGGACTACCCTACCACAGGGACCCCGGAAACGGAAGGTAGCCGGTCTGGGCGGATGAACGTGGCACGGTGGATGTCGCAGAGGCCGTGAGCTCGTAGAGCGTCCATATGGGCCTTCGTACCATACCCTTTATGCTGCGCAAAGCCGTATTCTGGGTACGTATCCGAGACCTGTACCATGAGCCGATCGCGGGTTACCTTCGCGGCGATGCTTGCCAGCATGATGGCCGGAACGAGTCCGTCGCCGCCTATGACAGTTTCTTGCTCATAGATTTCCGGCGCTATGAGCGCGCCGTCGAGCCATACCTTCCCTCCCGACGTATCCGGGAGCAGTGGCTTCAGTCCGCTCGCTATTGCTTCGCGTATCACGACCGCTATCCCGCGCTGATCAATATCCTGCGCGGTCCGTAGCTTCACGACGTACGTGAGGTCGCCTGCGGCGACCCGCTCCTCAAGGAGCGCGAAGAGTGCTTCCCTTTTCTTCTCGGACAGCTTCTTTGAATCATTGAGCCCTGGGAATGCAGCCAAGAAGTCGAATCCTTCAGGCGCGCGCACTATTCCCACCGCGACGGGCCCTGCAAGCGGACCCCGTCCTGCTTCATCTATTCCAACTACCATTCTCATACTCTTCAAATCGAAGTTCGGGCCATAGGGTATACCAGCCCTTCGCAGCCGCACGTTCTTTCGTCCAGGTCGAAAGCTCCGGACGAGTCGGTCGCACGATACCTTCTACCAGATCCTGTATACCCCAAGGTGCGCAGAGCTTGAGACTCCCGTCAGACGCAATCCGTATTCCGACGGCAGTCGCCGTCTCTACCCAATCGGCAATACCATCAGCTGCAGAATCATACGGTTTACGTTCATGGGCGCGTGCTGACCAAAGGTGCATGCGTGCCTGGTTCTTCACTTCAAAAGTTACTGATGGTATTTGTTCTTGGAATTCATGGGCCAGACGTTCTTCCTCCTCCGAAACCGGATTCGACTCATCTTTTTGAATACTTCCAACTAGCTGTGCCTCGGGAACGCCGTATGAGGAAAGCGGTTTCCAATATGCTACGTCGATATCATTCAATGGCACCGCTTTACCCGTACCAAAACGAGCTTCCCAGACCGTATTGCGTAGGAACCCTGCTCCAATCCACCAGTCGCCGAGATCCGCTGCTGCCACTACCTCGAGTATCCGCATCTTTACTGCATCATTTCTGAATAGATCGAGGATCTGTTGCTTAGTCATGGCCTGATTTTAGCACTTGGCCTGCGGCGGGTATAATCAAGCGTAATGGGTCGCTATATACACCTCCACACGCATAGCCATTATTCCTTTTTGCAGGCGCTTCCCAAGGTCCCGGCCCTGGTCGCAGCAGCTTCGGACGCAGACATGCCTGCTCTCGCGCTCACTGACACTGGCAACATGCACGGCGCCATCGATTTTTATAAGGCGGCGATAAGGAAAGGCATCAAGCCCATCATCGGCGTCGATGCCTACATCGCCCCGCGCAGCAGGTTCGACAAGGATCCGGTGCAGGACGCCAAGCGCACGCGCCTGGTGCTACTCGCCGAGAATAATGCGGGCTATCAGAATCTGCTCAAGCTTGTAAGTGCTTCTCACATCGAAGGCTTCTTCGAGAAGCCGCGCATGGACCGCGATCTGCTACGTGCGCATAAGGAAGGACTCATCGCCATCATGCCGTCGTTCGCGGGCGATGTCGCGCGGCTCCTGGCTAGCGGCGACCCGAGGGGAGCCGCAGCGGCTCTGGCCGAATATAAGAGCATCTTCGGCGAGGATAATCTTTACCTCGAGATATCGCATCATCCTCAGATCGCGGGACACGAGGCGCGCATGCGAAAGATAGTGGAACTCGGAGCTGAAGCTGAAATAAAAGTCGTCGCGCAGCACGATGTCTATTACCTCAAGCCTGAAGACCGGGAAGCTACTGAGGTGATGCGCCGTATCGGGCTCGGAGGCCAAGGCGGCAATGAGGAAGAAGACTTCTCCTTCGTAACAGAGACGCAGATGCGTGAGTGGTTCAAGGACGTACCGGAGAGCGTCGACGAGAGCGGTCGTATCGCTGACCGCTGCGAAGTGTCGTTCGAGCTCGGAAGCTGGGTCTTCCCGAAGTTCGAGGTTCCGGAAGGCACCACCCATGAACAGATACTCCGTGAGCGTACCTATGCGGGGCTTGTTACGCGCGGCATGGAAAAGACGAACGAGGTCTTGGAGCGCATCGAGTATGAGCTCTCCATCATAAACGGCAAGGGCTTCGCACCATACTTCCTCGTCGTCTCCGATCTCCTTAATCACGCCAAGGAAGAAGGAATCCTGACGACCACTCGCGGAAGCGCCGCGGGCTCGCTTGTCTCCTACCTCACAGGCATCACCACGGTGGACCCGCTCGCCTATAAGCTTCCCTTCGAGCGCTTCCTCAATCCGGAGCGTCCTACGGCGCCTGACATCGACATGGACTTCGCCGATAACCGGCGCGATGAGATGATCGCCTACGCGAAGGAGAAATACGGCGCGGACAACGTCGCGCAGATAGGGACGTTCGGTACCATGATGGCGCGCGCGGCAGTGCGCGATGTCTCGCGTGCGCTCGGTCATGCGTACGGCACCGGCGACCGGCTCGCGAAACTCATACCACTCGGCGCCCAGGGCTTCCCGATGACTATCGACCGCGCGCTGTCCATGGAGCCGGAACTCAAGACCCTTTACGACGAGGACGACGACACGCGCGAAATCCTGGACCTGGCGCGCCGTATCGAGGGCTGCGCCCGCCAGACGGGCGTGCACGCGGCGGGCATCGTGATCTCCCCTACGCCGCTCACGGAGTGGACCGCGCTCCAGGTCGACCCCAAGACCGGAAAGCTCATCACGCAGTACGACATGCACGCCATCGAGGACGCAGGACTCCTCAAGTTCGATTTTCTTGGCATCAAGAACCTTTCCATACTCGCGGACGCCGTCGCGCGCGTGAAAGAGACGCGCGACATCGATATCGACATCGAGAACGTGCCTATCGACGACGCAAAGACCTTCGAGATGCTCGCGCGCGGCGAGACGGAAGGCACGTTCCAGTTGAACGGTTCGGGCATGACGCGGTACTTGAAGGAACTCAAGCCGACAACCATTCACGATATCAATGCGATGGTCGCCTTGTACCGTCCGGGCCCTATGGAGACCATCCCGACCTATATCGAGCGCAAGCACAATCCGAGCCTCATCCGCTATCTCGACGAGCGCATGAAAGAATATCTCGACATGTCGTACGGTCTCCTAGTGTATCAGGAAGACGTGCTTCTCACTGCCATCACGCTCGGCGGGTATTCCTGGCTCGAAGCCGATACGCTGCGCAAAGCTATGGGTAAGAAGATCCCGGCCGAGATGGCGGCGCAGAAGGAGAAGCTGCTCAAGGGATTCCAGGAGCATGCGGGCCTATCGCTCGCTAAAGGCGAGCAGATCTGGAAGCTTATCGAGCCGTTCGCGGCGTACGGCTTCGGCAAGGCGCACGCAGCCTGCTACGGGAAGGTCGCCTATCAGACCGCGTATATGAAGGCTAACTATCCGGTCGAATACATGGCTGCGGTCCTCACCGCGGACGCAGGCGATACGGAAGCCATATCCATCTTCGTTGCCGAGTGCGAGCGCATGAATATTCCGGTGCTTCCGCCGGATGTGAACGAGAGCGGCACGGACTTCACGCCGCTCGAGATAGACCCGGAGAACAGCGTCCCTCAAACGGGACGCGCAGACCTGCGCGGCAGACGCGCCATCCGTTTCGGCATGTCGTCCATCAAGAACTTCGGCGAGGGCATCGCGGGCGCCATCCTCTCGGAACGAGAGAAGAACGGGCCGTATATCTCGCTTCAGGACTTCCTTTCGCGCGTTGGCTCAAGAGTGCACAGAGGCGTTGAAATGGCTGCAGATGCCAGGGCGCCGAGGAAGTCTGCCGAAGTAGACGTACTCGAACGTACGGCGGATGAGACAGACGGGCCCCGCAACAAAGCAGGTGCGGCTATTTCAGCGTCTCTGAATCGCAAGTCGCTAGAGAGTCTCATCAAGGGCGGCGCGCTCGACCGCTTCGGCGATCGCGCCTATCTTCTCTCAAATATAGAGACGCTGCTCGCCTTCCATCGCGACGCAACCGCACCCGCTCCGCAGGACTCCCTCTTCGGCGGAATGATGCTGACCTCGACGCTCATACTTCCCGAGAGCACGCAGACTACCCCGCTCCTTGAGAAGCTCATGTGGGAGAAGGAACTGCTCGGCATCTACGTCTCCGGCCACCCGCTTGATGCCTACGCGGACAAGCGTGCAAAAGCGGGCACAGACCTCAAGACTCTCAAGGAAGATCCGCAGCCCGGAAAAGTCGTCATCCTACCGGTGCTGGTGACGCAAGCCAAGATTCACCTCACCAAGGGCGGCGATCGCATGGCCTTCGTCACCTTCGACGATATGAGCGACTCCATAGAGGCCGTCATCTTCCCGAAGCTCTTCAAAGAATTCGCGAACGACATCAAGCCGGGAGCATGCCTCCTCGTTAAGGGAGCCGTGTCCATTCGTAATGGAGAATCCACACTGGCTATTGATAATGTGAAGGTTCTCTCCTAAGATATTCCCAGGAGCTTCCGAATGCAGCTTGGATGTCTCGTCCAATGATCCCCTGGACGAGCATGGTGCGTCGGTAACGGAAACCGACGGCCCGCGGGCGGCCCTTTCCCCCTCCCTTTAGGAGAGGGTCGCCCAAGCGAGCTCCTGCGGAGCTATTGATTATATTGAATTCGCGTCGGTCGAGCTCTGGCGGAGCCGGTGTGAATACGCCCGCGGCCTCCGAATCTTCTCAGGAAGATTCGGAGGCCGGATGCTTTTAGGCCGCTCATGTACGAGCGGCTCTTTCCATACACTTATGGTATTCTCCTATCTATATGACAACGCTCGAAGAAAAACGGCATACGCTCGCCCACCTCCTCGCAGCAGCGATCCTCGAGCTATACCCCGACGCCAAGCGCACCATAGGCCCGGCTATCGACGACGGCTTCTATTTCGACTTCGAATTCCCGAGCGCGAAGCCTTCTGAAGAGGATTTCGCGCACATCGAGGAGACGATGCGCGACTTGCTCCCTACTTGGACCAGCTTCACCCGTTCCGAGCTCACCAGTGAAGAAGCGAAGGCGGAGTATCCAGGTAATCCATACAAGCAGGAGCTTATCGACGAATTCACCAAGGACGGTCAGAAAGTCTCCTTCTACAAATCAGGCACGTACTCGGATCTTTGCCGCGGGGGCCACTCCGAGAATCCCGCGGCTGAGATAGCGCCCGACTCTTTCCAGCTCTCGCGCATCGCGGGCGCGTACTGGCGGGGTGATGAGAAGAACACGATGCTCACCCGTATCTATGGTCTCGCCTTCGACACGAAAGAGGAGCTTGAGGCGCATCTGGCACAAATGGAAGAAGCGAAGAAGCGGGACCATCGTAAGCTCGGGGTCGAACTTGATCTTTTCACGTTCTCGCCGCTCGTGGGTTCGGGTCTACCTCTGTACACGCCAAAGGGAACCATCATCCGCGAAGAACTTGCAGCATTCTCTGAAGAACTTCAGCGTGCACGCGGTTTTGAGAAAGTCTGGATACCACACATCACAAAAATTGACCTTTATAAGACATCGGGTCACTGGGATAAATTCGGCGACGAACTCTTCCTCGTGAAAAGTCAGGAATCTTCAGATGAGTTCGCACTCAAGCCGATGAATTGCCCGCATCATACGCAGATTTATACCTCGAAGCCACGGAGCTACCGTGACCTTCCTATTCGTTACATGGACACTACTACGTGCTATCGCGACGAGAAGACCGGCGAACTCTCTGGTCTTACGCGCGTCCGCTCTCTCACGCAGGATGACGGTCATGTCTTCTGCCGACCTGATCAGATCGAGGCTGAGTTTGAAGCGATCATGTCGATGGTAAAGAGCATGTATGGCACGCTCGGTATGAATTTTAAAGCTCGCCTTTCTTTCTCCGATCCGAAAAATCCTGATAAATATCTGGGTGATCCGCTCGTATGGAAACAGGCAGAATCGACGATCGAGGGGATAGCGAAGAAGCTTGAACTTGATTACTTCGTCGCGCCTGGCGAAGCCGCATTCTACGGCCCAAAGATAGATATCATGGTCATGGATGCTATTGGGCGCGAGTGGCAGTGCGCGACACAGCAGCTCGATTTCGTACAGCCAGAGAGATTCAACCTGGAATATACCGATACTGACGGCGTGAAAAAGACACCCGTTATGATTCATAAGGCGCTGCTCGGCACGATTGATCGCTTCATGGGAGTCTATATCGAACACACCGCTGGCGCCTTCCCCACCTGGCTCGCGCCCGTGCAAGCGTCGATCCTCCCTGTATCTGAGAAACAGATTGAGTATGCGACGAGCGTACGCGAGGCGCTGGTGGCTGCGGGCGTACGGGTTGAACTGGATGATGCGAATGACTCGCTGGGCAAGCGTATCCGCAATGCCAAACAATCCAAGGTTCCGTATGTACTCATCGTCGGCGACAAGGAAGTCGAGGATCAGACCGTAACGGTCGAGAGTCGCGACAAAGGAAAGCTTGAGCCTGTAGCTATCGCCGATTTTGTTGTAGCTATTTCGAAAGAGATCTCTGAACGAGTATAACTAGATAGTAATGAGAAAACCCGCAGCCACGAGTGGCTGCGGGTTTTCTCATTCATGGCTCTTTATTTCCCTATTACCCCTGAGCTACGGCAAGAGCGCGGGTAAGTGCGAGCTTGATGCCCGTAATGCCCGTCGCGTAGCTTCCGTCGACGGCCGTCGTGAGGCTCGTTACGAGGCGCTCGAGGAACGGCGTCGCGCAGTGCGCGGTCGCGCGCTCGATGTCCTCGTGAACCGGCGTACCGTCGATGCGAGCGTGATACGCGTCATCGAGCGCCAGGATGGCGTGCGAGACGAACTCCTCGACATCATGTCCGGCCTGATTTATGTGGCGGATAGTGGCAAAGACTGCGTCGCGCTCGCCGTCGAGTATCGAAGCGATGAACGACGTTATCTCAGGATGTACCGGCGCCGCTTCTGCCTTCGCGGTCGCCATAGAGGCCCGGCTCTCTGCAGGAGCTGCTGACTGCGGCATCTCGAGCTCTATCGGGTGCACGGCTGCCGTGGAAGGCAGGGTTGAGGGCTCAACAGCGTCTGCGACTTCAGTACGAGCTGGTTCGCTGGCGAACTGGATGCCGGACTCGCGCGAGAGTCCCTTGACGATGTCGTCGATAGTGAGCGCGTCGCTCGACGCAAAGGCCTTGAAGCCCTCGCCGTTCGTACGGGTGCGCGAAGGCGCGACGGTCGCATGAGAGAATACAGCGGGCTTCGATACCTGCGGCATAGCCGTTGCGACTGCTGCTGCGTGAATGGCCTGGTGACTTGAAGCCGCTACCGGCACCGAGTACGTATCGTGCTCGAAATGGGTGGGTTCAACTTCGTTTCCAGATGCAGTCGAGTGTAGCGTATCGCGTACCGACGCTCCGAATGTCGCTACCCTGCGACGCAGTACCGGCATGCCTCCGAAGAGGACGAGGTACGCGGCTGCGAGGCTCCAGATAGTAAGGATGGTCCAGTAGACGATCGTTCCGACAGGTCCCAGATCAAGACCGGTGTATGGGATCTGTGAGAGGTACACGCTTGCGAGCGGTGCCTCTGCCGGACGGTTGGTCGAACCGAAGATGACATGGCGACTGCTGTGGCTTCCGCCACCGCCTCCTCCGCCTCCTCCTCCCCCACCGCAGGATCCAGTATCGCTACAGCTCGTGGTCTGTATCGTTACCGATGCCTGGCAGGAGTTATTGGCAGCAGCTCCGGGCACTGTACCGACGTAGGTCGTCGCTGCGGTCGGATGCACGATGGTCGAACCGGTGACGCCACTGAAGGTGCCAGTCGCCGTATTCGTGATGTTTATGGTGCTCGCATTCTGGAGAGTCCAGGTAAGGGTCACGTCCTGGCCGCCAGCGGGAATAGTCTGCGCGCTCGCCGTAAGGGTGAGACACGCTGGTACGCTCGTTGATGGCAGGATGTGGACGCTCGCCTGACAGTGGACGCTCTGCTTGCCGTCGGTGACCGTTGCCGTATACGTAGTATCGACGGTCGGACGGACGACGACGGTGCCATGGTCGGTTGGACTGACGAGGCCGACTCCGTGATCGATGGTGATGGAAGTAGCATTCTCCGTCTGCCACGCCAGCGTCACTGCATCCCCGGGACTTATATTCTGCGGCGTTCCCGTAAGGAATACGCAGCGCGCTACCGGTACTACGGGAGGTGGTGGAGGTGGAATAGGGATGATCGGAATGATCGGGATGATCGGAGTCGTCGGAGGTACCTGGACCGGCGTTGAACCGCCGCAGCAAGGTGACGTGAACGGACTGTCGACGGTTGGCGCGTTTATGGTTGGAATATCGTCAGTCGGAGGATTTGCATAGTCCTCATCGCCGCCATTACAGCAGGGTGACGTGAACGGGCTGTCGACGGTGGGCGCCTGAGTTCCGGAGGCATCCGTGCCATCGCTATCGGTCGAACCGGTAACGACGATTTCGTCCTTCTTCGTACCCGTGTTCGGGGTATTCACGGTGACCACCGGGAGCGTAGGGAGCAGGACAGGGGGAAGAAGTATCGGAGCAGGAGCAGGGGCTGGAGCAGGGGCTGGACTACCGATGACGACGATTGCGTCCGCGAGCGTCTTTGCCGGAGCGCTGAAACCGAAGATGAAGCCTGCCGCCGTTCCGGCGACAAGAACGGCAAGCACGACGAACAGTCCGGTCCGTTGCGGTTTCGACGTATTCTTTGCGATGTAGCGTGTGATGTGTGACATACGTAGTGTGACTGCGATTGATAATTTGTTAAACGATTCCCCTGCCCTTTCGGGCGTATAAAAAGAAGAGTGAAGTCGGGGAGCGGTGTGGGCTCGAGAGCCCGCACCGTCACCGCTAGTGCGGCAGCTGGATAAGCCGCGGGTCGCATCCGACCGTCCAGTAGAGCCGGCGCCACTTCCAGTCCGCAGGGAACTTGTCCTGGTCGTAGAAGATAACCGCATGCCAGTCGTGATAGTCGTCATGGCGAACCATGACGCCGCAGGCATTCTCCCGGCTATTCTTCCGCCGGAGGCAGAAGTGCCACAGGTTGGTCGTACTGGTAGCGACGTACTTCGGCACGAGGACCTCGTACGACGCGCCGGGACGCACCAGCCATCCGCCCGACTGCACCCGCTGCATCCCGATCTCGCGATCGATCGCATCGTAGCAGTTGGCCGTAGGGCACCGGACCGGCATCGGCCACCACTTGGTCTGACCGACCTCGCGATACCCGTTGCAGAGCGTCGCGGGGCTGTAGTAGCCGTACTCGGCGAACCCGATCGACACGTCCTGCGAATGCTTATCGGTGGCGTCTTCGGTCGACAGTTCGATCACGGCGCATCCCTCCTGCGAGGTCTCCGTCTTGATGAAATAGATCGACCAGTTCCCGCAGATGAACGGCACGACGGCGACGACGATCTGATCGCCGCACTTGACCCGGTATTCCCGCGCCCGCGCCGCTTTCACGACGTTGGGGCTCGATGACACCGGAAGCGCAGCGACAGGAACATCGTACATCGGTCCATCCCGGCTTTCCATCATCGCCAGACGATCGTCGGGATCGAGATAGACGATCTTGCCGTCGGGATGCGCGCGGATCTCGGCCTTGAGATCCACCGCGCACTGAGCGGACAAGTGGGTCGGTCCGTTCATGGCATCCGCCAGGAATTTGTCGATCTTGGCGTCCGAGAACGCATCCCTTTCGTTCGGCGCAAAAGGGGCAGCGCCCCAGTTATGCCAGGAATGGTCGGACTTCTGCGATGCTGTCTGCGCATGCGCCGCGCCTCCGATGATGGAGACCGACGCAGCGAGCAGCGCGAGGGTAACTTTCCTCATGACTTCACTCCTCATATGTGCGTCGTCCGATTGCTCGGAGCGACGACTTGGTTTTAAGAACAGTCCGCCACGTCCGGCGGACCGGTAGGCTGTGAATCTTTACTCACCTTTCGGCGAGGCCCATACAATTGCAAAGATGCGATTGCAGTGGAGCTATCCATTAAGGAACCGTGGTTCCCGAACGGGTAGCTTCCTACAAACTATTCGTCTCGACAAGGGTCGCGGTCACGACGAAACGGTCCGACTTCTCTCCGAAGGAGTTGCAGGTAGCGAGCGTGAGCTTGCTACCGCTAACCGTAAGCGGGATAGAGTCGTCCGCAGCCGCGTTCGCCTTAACGACGCTCTCGACTGCGTATACATAGGTATGCGCGCTGCCGGTCACCGTGATACGATCTCCTGCCTTCAGGTTCTGGATACCGTCGAAGGCCTTGAAGTTCTTATTGTTGACGATAGGCAGATAGCTCGAATGACCGAAGATGATGACGTTGCCGTTCTCACCGAGCTTGGCCGATGTCGGATACCGTACCGCGCCATTGAGGAGCGCATGGTCGAGCTGCTCCACGTCAGTGGACGTCGGATCGCTCACGGACACTGAAAGCTTGATGCTCGGGCTCTCTACCTTCGTCGGCAGCTCCGGTGCGGATGCTGCTACTACCTGCGCTGCCGGAACGACCGGCGCGGACACTGCCGCGAGGTTGGCCGTAGGCGCGTCCGGAAGCACGTCGAAAGAAGCGGCGACACTTATCGTGATGAAAAAGATCAATACGAACACGGCCAGGAAGCTCCACTTCCTGGTGTATGCAACACGACTCGCTTTCACGAGTCCTGCAGCCGCCTGTACCGTCTTTGATTCCGTGGCCATATGTTCTTATACATATTTACACTACAAAACTTGGGTTGTCAAGGCCACGACATCCTGGCCCTTTTATATAGGCCGTAAGATGAAGCTGAGATGAAGACACCGTATATTCTCAAACCTACGTGAGCGAGGGCTCAGAGAATGTGTGGCACCGGAGCTTCGGCCTCGAGAAGGCATGCCATCACAGAGGCTAGAAGCGTAGGAACACATTCTCTGAGCCCGAGCGGCGTGCTTGACAGCACCCAACTGCTATGGTAAACAATATCCATATGGAAATAACGACCACAACCACAACTCAGAACCCGAGCCGCCGCGCGGCCATCAATACGCTCGCTGCGGTAGGATTCGTCGCACTTCTTTTTATCGGTATAGCGCTCGCTATCTATAGCGCTCGCTACGTTCCGCTCGCGGTCTCCCGCATCAGCACGGCGGCAGTCTCGCTCTCTTCCGTCTTCCACAGGAGCAGTGATACCCCGGCGCTCCAGGTCGTGAGCGTTGCCTCTACTACCCTTCCTATAGACGGGAGCCAGGCGCTCATCGCCTCGTCGACACCTATCGCGACGACTACTGCTACGACGACTACTGCTACGACGACCACGAATACGCCAGCGAAGCCTGCGCATACTGCAGGTACTGCGACGGGCGGGTACACCGTCACCACCACGACGAACCAGCCTATAGCTCCCTACGGTGATCCTGACCTTGTGGTCCGCATCACGAGCGTCGGCTACCTCACGACGAGCGACGTAGACTCGTATGTCTCGGGTGATGTGCCGAACGGTAAGCGCGGTGCCTTCAAGTTCACCGTCACGAATGCAGGCACGAACGTAACCGGCTCCTGGAAGTTCAGGGCGGACGTTCCAATGTCTTCGACCTATACCTTCACCTCCCCTACCCAGCCATCGCTTAACCCAGGTGATAGTGTCGACTTCGTGCTCGGTTTCGATAAGCCTAAGGCCGGCGATAACCGCACCATCACCGTCATGGTCGACTCCGGCAAGGACGTTCATGAGTCGAACGAAGGCAATAACGAGGATTCGAGGACAATAGACGTGCGCTAATACTGTTCCCGCGTTCTCAAGAAATACCCGCGACTTGTCGCGGGTATTTCTCTATAAGGTGCAATGCAGAATGTTATGATCTGCCCTGGGAGTCATCTATACTAGCAAGGTAATGAATACTCCCTTCCTGGTTCTTATCGACGGGCCTATGGGTTCTGGAAAGACGACCACAAGCAAGCTCCTGAACCAGGAGTTGCCTGATACAGCACGTGTAGCCCTGCCAGATATAAAGCGTCTTATCCCGAACTATAGGGAGAATGAGAAGACCCTCGGGGTAGTTCGAGAGGTCATGAAAGCGATGATAGACACGTATCTCTCTTTCGGCGTAAGCATTATCGTCGAACAGATAACGAAGACCGAAGGCGTCGAGGCACTCTCGGCCATGGCCGAGAAACATGGTGCCAGATTCTATGCGTATAGGCTCACTGCCCCTAAAAACATCCGTCTTGAGCGCGTTCATGAAAGAACCAGAGAGATGATGGACGTATCGGAACTCCCCGAATCAAAGATTCAAGAGCTGGCTGGATATTTCGAGCCTAACAACCGATTTTACTTAGACAACCCTATTGCTGCAGCTGAAAGTATTGATACACAAGATCTCAGTCCAGATCAGGTTGTAGAAGCGATTATCAAGAAGGTATCTTAGGGCCGAATACAAGGTGGCTGACTCCCGTTTTTCAAAAGAAGTGTTGCTATTGGTCTGCAAACTCCTGTACGGTTAATGCGCGAATTTATCCACTCCATATTGACGTATATAGATAAATATCGTATTAATAGATTCAGTACCTGTACACGGGCCAACGATAGATGAGGAATTCAAGATGCTTCTCAGAACGATTACAGCCGTCAGCATGGCGGTCTCGCTTGCAGCCTGTTCCCCGAACGGAGGCTCGCAGAGCAATGACGTTTCCGCTGCAGAAATCGGCTCGGTCTTCGAAGAAGCTTCGGGACATATCCCCGGCTACGAGTACGAGCTGAGCCCGTTGGTTGGCAAGCGCGGCGGAATGTTCAAGCTATTCCCGACCAACGGCCAAGGTGTCCGGATTTCATCCGATAATCGGATATCCGGCCAGGATGACGGTGGTGACGGCAGGTGGGACATGATCTTCTTCTGCGGTAGCGAACGTCGCTTCGAAAAGCAGCGGAGCACTGCCTGCGAATTCGTCAGGCGGAACCACAGCGGCAGTTGGCTGTACATTCCCTGCCCGAACGACGCGTGTGTCATATCACGCACGCGAGTCGTCAACGACTTCGAGATTGAGCCCGCCATCGATGCCCTTGATGCGGCTCGAGAGCAAGCCGAGGAGATTGGCAAGGTTCACGCTCCGTAGTGAGCGAACCGAAAGTGTGAAGCGCCGCCCCACGGGTCGGCGCTTCTCTTTATATATCTAAATCGCCTGATGCTATACGTCCAAGTTGGCAAGTTTGGCATTGGATTGGATGAATGACTTGCGGCTCGGGACGTCGGTGCCCATGAGGATATCGAAGATGCGGTCGGCGTCGGCCCCGTCTTCCACCGTGATGCGCTTCAGGAGGCGGCGCTTAGGGTCCATAGTGGTCTCCCAGAGCTCTTCGGGATTCATCTCGCCCAGACCCTTATAGCGCTGGATGGAGACCTTTCCGCTCTTCTTAGCGGTAGTCTCGTCCTCGGAAGTCTCTTCCCCCTCCGCGTCTTCTTCGAGTTCATCAGCGCCCTCGTCGTCGCCTGCCGGAGCGATGCTATCAGCGTCAGGCCCGAGTATCTTGAACTTCTCTTCGTCCGTGTAGGCATAAAGCGTCTCCTTGCCGCGCTTGATCTTATAGAGTGGCGGCTGGGCGATGTAGATGAAACCGCCGTCGATGACCGCACGGAAGTGCCTATAGAAAAGGGTCAGGAGAAGCGTACGGATGTGTGCGCCGTCGACGTCAGCGTCGGTGGCGATGATTATCTTGTGGTAGCGTAGCTTATCGATATTGAAGACGTCGCCGATGGCGGTGCCGAGCGCGACGACCAGATTCTTGATCTGCTCTGAAGCGAGCATCTTGTCGAGGCGCGCGCGCTCTATGTTGAGGATCTTACCGCGCAGCGGCAAGATCGCCTGGATGCGGCGGTCACGACCCATTTTAGATGAGCCGCCGGCCGAATCGCCCTCAACCACGAAGAGCTCGCTCTCGGACGCATCTTTGCTCTGGCAGTCTGCCAATTTGCCCGGCAGAGTCATACCCTCAAGAGCGCCCTTGCGCAGTACCGAGTCCTTGGCAGCTTTCGCGGCCTTGCGGGCCTTGAGCGCGAGCATGACCTTACCCACGATGGCGCGCGCGTCGTCCGGATTCTCTTCGAGGAACATGGAGAAGGCTTCGCCGAAGACGCTCGCCACCGCGCTCTGCGCCTCCACGCTTCCGAGCTTGGCCTTGGTCTGTCCTTCGAATTGGATCTCGGGCATCTTCACGGATACCACCGCCGTGATGCCTTCGAGCACGTCGTCGCCGGTAAAATTCTCCTCGCTTTCCTTGATGACTTTGGCTGTGCGGGCATAAGCGTTCACGGTGCGCGTGAGCGCGGTCTTGAAGCCCGTGATGTGGGTGCCGTGCTCTGAGTTATAGGTATTGTTGGCGAAGGCCATGATGCGCGGCGTGAGATCGTCGACATACTGGAGACTGACCTCGACCATGACGTCATCCTTCTCCCCTTCGACGTAGAAGATGTTCTTGTGGACCGGCGTCTGATGCTGATTATTGAAAGCTACGAGAGAGCGGAGGCCTCCTTCGAAGTAGAAGGTCATGGACGGCGTATCGATGCCAAGCTCGCGCACGTAGGCGACGCCTTCGGAATCTACCTTCCCTGCTTCGCGCGCATCGATGACGCTGATGCGCGTACCCTTCACCAGGTACGCCTGTTGGCGCACGTGACCTACTATCTTGTCCCAGTTCCATACGATGCCGTCCTTGAAGATGGAGACGTCCGGCTTAAAGAAGGTGACGGTGCCCTGGTGCGCGGTCTTCCCGACCTGCTTCACTTTTGCGAGTGCCTTTCCTATCTTGTATTCCTGCATGTGGGTCGCGCCGTCTTTGTGTACGATGACTTTCGCGTGTTCGGAGAGCGCGTTCACCACCGAAGCTCCCACGCCGTGGAGACCGCCCGACACCTTGTATCCGGAATCTTCTCCGCCGAACTTTCCGCCGGCATGGAGTGTGGTCATGATGGTCTCGAGCGCCGAGACCTTCGTCTTGGGGTGGATGCCCACCGGGATGCCGCGGCCGTTGTCGACGACACGTACGTAGCCGTCAGGGAGGAGCGCTATCTCGATATCATCTGCGAAACCGCCCATGGCCTCGTCGCGGCTGTTATCGAAGATCTCCCAGATAAGATGGTGGAGGCCGTCGGGACCGGTCGTGCCGATATACATGCCCGGGCGCTTACGGACCGGATCGAGTCCCTCAAGCACGCTGATGCTTGAGGCGTCGTATTCGTTACTTTTAGCGGCACCTTTGGTGCCGCCTTTATGCCCGACAGGGTGCTTTTTAGGTTTTTCGTCCTCTTTCTTAGCCATATTTCGTATTTTCAGTATAGCATATTTTGCGTGTCCCGGCACCGCCTATAGCCGGGTTCCGGACTGTCAGCAGCTATTGACAATATATAGCGGATATGCTACTTTAGATACATATTCATTATTCACATCCTATGAAAGCTTCACTCGCTATGTTCGCCTTCGTATTCGTCTTCGGTGCTGCCGCTCACGGGCACGGACTCGTACGGACCTCTCCGCAGTATCCGCATGTTGCCGTTCCCTGCCCTGAGCTTGGTGTCGGTCTCAAGTGCATCGCACTCTAAGCTGATACCCGGACACAAAGACGCGCCCGAAGGGGCGCGTCTTTTGTTTTGACTATTCTATAGAAGAAGGGTATAACTACATTCGAAGGAGAATGCCTGCGCCTAGATTGTTCAAACATTCCCGAAGTTCCGACGGAAATCCCAGGACGTGCGGCGAGAGCAGGACGTTCTTTCTGCCGATACCCGCTGCGGTCCTTCCATTTGCGGCAGGAGCAATTGCGTTCATTGTCCTGATGGTCATCATCCTGAACAAGCTCGGGCTCTGAAAGAGCTGAACGCGACCCATCCGGAAGTGCTTCCGGATGCCATGAGGCTCGAAACGCCCCCGCAAGCTGCGGGGGTTCGTCATTTCTTCATGTGTCCCGCGTAGAATAAGGTCCATGGAAGGTCCCTCTCTTTTCTTAGCCCAAGAGCAGCTCAAGCCTTTCCGGAAGAAGATCGTCCGAGCTGCAAGCGGCAATACCAACGCGATAGAACCAGAGTCGCTCGTCGGGAAGGAAGTGAAAGATATCTTCGCCTGGGGGAAGCATCTGGTGTTCCAGTTCGATACCTTCGCCATTCGTATCCACTTCATGCTCTTCGGTACGTTCGAAGCAGAGGTGGGAGGCGTATGGGTTACCGGAGACTATCGACGTGCGCGCGAAGCGCGCCTTGCCTTCATCTTCCCGAACGGACGCATCAATATGTATAACTGCTCCGTGAAAGTCGTGGAGAGCATGCATGCTAAGAGCGAGTATGACTATGCTATCGATATCATGTCGGACGACTGGGATCCGGCACGTGCGTACCGCGCAGTGCGAAAGCATGAGAGCCAGGAGATAGGAGATGTATTGCTTGATCAGGAGATATTCGCGGGCGTCGGCAATATCATAAAGAATGAGGTCCTCTCGCGGATGAAGGTCTCGCCGGTGAGAAAGATCGCAGATATCCCACCCGCAAAGCTCAAGGCGATCATCAAGGATACCCGTGCCTATTCCCTTCTCTTCTATGAGTGGAGAAAAGTGTTCGAGCTACGTAAGCATCTGCTCGTACACCGCAGAGGCACGTGCCCCTATTGCGGCGGGAAGCTCACGCGCGCGAAGACCGGTACCCGCGCCCGTTGGAGCTACTGGTGCCCTATCGACCAAATATAGCAGCAGCTTGGTTATCGTACTTCCCAGTCTTCCTTGGCGTTCAGAGCGTCGGTCACGGCCTGCATGACGGGGTCGATGTCAGCATCGGAGAGCGTCCGCTCAGAGGATTGGAAGACCAGGCGGAAGGCGTAGGAAATGCGGCCGTCTTTCTCGAACCGGTCGAAACGATCCATGCGCGCGAGAAGGTCGCCTGCTGCACCTGCTATCGCGAGCGATACCTCCGACTCCTCCGTTCCTTCAGGAGTCCATACGGCGACATCGCGCAGCGCGAACGGGTAGATCGAGAACGGATGGTATTCGCTAAGCGCTAGCTTTGCTGGCAAGTATCCTTCTCCCAAGCTCTCGAGATTCACATCCTTAAGCGAGAGCTCGCATACATTCGTGTCTATAGTCTCTGGCCGTGCAAGGCCGCATGCGGGGAACGCTTCAAGGAGCGCGTCCACCACTTCTTCTAGTACCGTCTTCGACTCCTTTCCGATAAGCCCTTTGTAGCCGAGTACGAGCGAGAGATGTTCGCCGCTTGCCGGGAATACGGTGCCGAGCTCGAAAAGCTTCAGCATGGAGTCAGGACCGAGCACGAGAGGCGCTTGCTGGACGGCGCGCGCAAGCGCGTCTTGCATGTTTTCTCTAAGGCCGGCGCGAAGCGCCGGCCTGTCAGCCTGAAGCGGATTAGCCAGGAGTATCTCGCCCTCAGGCGCGAACGACTGCGTGCTTATTTCCGTAAAGCCACGCGAGACCAAGAAATCTTTTATGCGCTCAATACCGCAGTATGCGCGCTGGTCGGGCGTGCCCGCCACTGCTGGAAGCTCAAGGGGTAGCACATTTTCATAGCCGAGAATGCGACCCACCTCGTCCGCCACATCTTCCGGTATCCGAATGTCGCCGCGTTCGAAGGGCGGAGTGATAGTGACGACCAACTCGCCGGAGCTTATGGTCGAAGCCTCGAATGGAAGACTGAGGCGATTAAGGGCATTCGTCATATCGTCGGAAACATAGGACGTGCCGAGGATGCCATTAACGCGCGATAGCGAGACGGAAACAGAAATAGGCATCGGTGGAGTCGGGTACACATCTACCACTCCTTCTACATCTGCACCCGCGACGTCCTTGATAAGCGAGAGGATGTCGCGCATACCATAGGCACCAAGTTCCGGAGATATCTTGTTCTGATAGCGCTGGCTCGCATCCGTCCATAATTTAAGGGCCTGGGACATCTTTCGTATGGTCGTACCGTCATACGTTCCTACCGAGACAAAGAGATCGGTCGTGGCTTCCGTGATGCCGGAGGCTGCGCCGCCCTTAAGGCCCGCAATATCGAGTGCTTGTCCGCTCAAGGCGTCGGCGATGACGAACATATCAACAGTCAGCGTGTATGTTTCTCCTGTGAGAACCGTCACAGCCTCCCCCGCTGCTGCACGGCGGATAGTAATGCGTGTAGTACCTGCGTCGTTCGAAATCTTCGCCAGATCAAAGGCATGCATCGGCTGGCCGATGTTCAGCATCACGTAGTTGGTCGCGTCCACGATGTTATTTATGGAGCGCTGCCCCACCGACTCAAGCGCGCTCTTTAACCACTCGGGCGACGGACCGACTCGTACGCCGCGCATGATGGCGCCCAGATGCCGCAGGACGTAGCTAGTGTCGACGTCGACAGTAAGCTTATCGGTCGTAGGAAACTCTGGCACAGGAGTTCGCAGCGGATCACTACTCATCGGAATATTGAGTGCGGCAGCAACTTCGCTTGCAATGCCGCGATGACTGAGAAGATACCCAGCGCGATCGGGAAGGATTTGCGTATCGAGAATTTGGTCGTCGCCTTTATTCTCTACACCGTCCACTTCAACGACGTGGAACGTGAGCGTGTCGGCAAGTACCTCGCCCGAAGGCAATTCCTCCGAGAAATATTTTTGCAGCCACGTGCGCGATGTTTTGAAGCTCGTTGCCATATATTATTTCGGTGTCTCGTCGAAGCCGTACACGAAGCGGGTATCGCCGCTATAAAAGAGGCGGACATCCGGCACGTTGTATTTGACCATGACCAGCCGTTCGAGTCCCCCACCAAAGGCGAATCCTTGGTATTGTTCTGGGTCGACACCTGCATTCTTTAGGACCTGCGGATGCACCATGCCTGCCCCCATGACCTCAAGCCAGCGACTTTCCTTTCCGGGTGCCTCGAACCATACATCTACCTCTACTCCTGGCTCAACGAACGGAAAGTAGCTCGGACGAAAACGAACGCGTGCATTCTCGCCGAAATATTCTTTGCAGAAAGCTTCTATCGTTCCTTTAAGATGGGCGAGCGTAATAGTGCCGATAGGGCCGACGGCAAGTCCCTCACACTGGAAGAACTGCGCCTCGTGCGTCATGTCTGTTGCTTCATTACGGAAGACTTTCCCGGGAACCACGATGCGATACGGAGGAGCGATTCCCTTTTTTATCTGTTCTTCCATATATCGTATCTGCACATTGGAAGTCTGGGTGCGCGGAACGCGCGCCGGTTGCTCCTTCGTCCAGAAGGTATCTTGCATATCGCGCGCCGGGTGGTCAGGCAGCATGTTGAGCGCCGTGAAGTTGTACCACTCGTCCTCGAGCTCGGGGCCCATGGCGATGCCGAAGCCCATACGGCCGAATATATCCGCGATATCGCGGATGGCCACAGATAGAGGATGAAGGCGTCCTTGGGTCATATAGTAGGACTATAACCCAGAAGGCGTGGAAAAATAAGACCTTTTTTGCTATGCTGGGCCTATCGCCCCTCCTGCATGCTGACTAATATCCTCGTATATCCGTTCATATTCATCGGCCTCTATTTCGAGGTCTTCACCTTGCTGATGTTCCTATCGGCGCCTGCCAGGGAACGCCGCGCGCGGGGACTCAGCGACCGGACGCCCACGGTCGCCATGATCGTGCCTGCCTGGAATGAGGCTGCTACCATAAAGGAGAATATCGAGTCGCTCCTCAAGCTCGACTACCCTGCCGACAAGCTTTCAGTCGTCGTCGTGAACGACGGATCGACTGACGGGACGAAGGAGATACTCGACGCTCACTTCCAGAACTATCCGCGCGTCACCGTCGTCCATCAGGAGAACGGCGGCAAGCATTCGGCGCTCAACACCGGCATAGAGATGGCAAAGGACGCGGAACTGGTCGGTTGCCTTGACGCTGACTCCTTCGTCGAGCGCGACGCTCTCAAGGAAATAATCTCCTGCTTCGATGATCCTCGGGTCGCGGCTGCGACCGTCGCCATGTCGGTGTACGAGCCGAAGAAACCGCTCGAGGTCATGCAGAACGTCGAATACATCCTCGGTATCGCGCTTCGCCACATCCTCTCATCGGTCAACGGCATCTACGTGACGCCCGGTCCTTTCTCGCTCTATCGCCGCGATATCGTGCTCAAGGTCGGCGGCTTCCGCTTCGGCCATCAGACGGAGGACATGGAGATGGCGCTCCGGCTCCAGCGCGCAGGCTATTGGATAGAGAACGCGCCGCGCGCGCGCGTCTACACGAAGGTGCCTACTACCGTACGCGGCCTCATAAAGCAGCGAACCCGTTGGACCTCCGGCTTCCTGCGCAACGTCGCCTTCGACTACCGCGGCCTGGTGGGCAATCCCCGCTTCGGCGTACTCGGACTCCTGGTGCTCCCGCTCGGCTTCCTGGCGATCGTGGGCGGCATCCTCCTGTTCGTCGTCGCCATAGTGACCTTCATCCAGAATCTCGTCCGATCCTATATCATCCACGCCGGCATTCCGCTTTCCTACATCCTCAATCAGAAATTATCTTTCGATCTCTTTTACATTCCTGTCTCGGTGCTCCTTCTGCTCGGCCTGGTCACCGTCATCGGCATGATCATGTTCATCATCATCGGCAAGAGAGTCTCGGGTACGCCCGCTCGCCTCACCGCCGGCATCATCGCGTACGCCATCCTCTTCCGGTTCATCGCGCCGCTCTGGCTCATCCGATCACTGAAGGATGTGGCACTTGGCAAGAAGCGTCCATGGAGGTAAGGTTCTGGAACTTCTGCACGTACGGTACAATCTACTTACTTAATATTTAACCTTTAGTATGTCTTTAACTGCACGAAACGCGCTCTGGGCCCTCGTTATCACCGCCATCATAGCGGCTACGGTCATCTACGCCGTGGGTTACCTAGACCGCCAGCGGGTAGCGCAGTTGAACGACCTGCAGAGCCGCTTAGCTACCGATACGCTCTCGGTGGAGACACAATTCGCCCTTCTTGAGGAGGCACCTTGCGAAGACATTTCCGAAGGCAATACCCTCTCGCAAGAAGTAAGCGATCTGGGTGACCGGCTTTCCGTTACCGAAACCCGTCTCGGTACCGATGACCAGCAGGTACTTGAGCTTAAGAAGCAGTACACGCTCCTTCAGATACGCGACTATCTTCTCACGAAGCGCCTTGCGAGCGCCTGCAAGGTGAATCCGACCGTCGCGCTGTAT
Source organism: Patescibacteria group bacterium (assembly GCA_040388985.1). Lineage (GTDB taxonomy): Bacteria > Patescibacteriota > Minisyncoccia > Phycocordibacterales > Phycocordibacteraceae > C7867-001. The sequence continues at coordinate 100,749 of JAZKAU010000003.1, forward strand.
TTCTATTCGAACACACCCGGCACCTGTGAGGACTGCGATCGTGCCGCGTATGCGCTCTCGTACTTGCACGAGGCGAATCCGAACCTTCGCGTCTATGCCTTCGACTACAACCTGGACTTGGGTGCGCTCAAGACACTCATCACCGTCGAGAAAGTAAAGCCGCAGTTCCCTGCCTTCGTCATCGACGGCAAGCGTACCTACGGCTTCACGTCGCTTGAGGACTTCAAGCTCCAGTTCCCGAAGGACTTCTTCGCGACCACGACTGCTGCTACGACCACGAAGACCTCGAAGTAGCTCACCCTCAGATTTACTGACTGCGCCTGTGGCCGAATCGGTACACGGCAATACCGGCTATGAGTACCGAAACGCAGATCGCCATGAGCCATGCCAGCCACGCGTGGAGCGATATGCCGTCGACCCACGGTTTCGCAAAGACGTAGTAGATCGCAAGCGCGTTGAATGCTGTTCCCCACAGACAGACCATCCACACGCCGATTCGCCCGCCTGGTATGCGCCACACTCCGCTCCCCTGCGCAGCGTAGAGTCCCGCATGCGTGCGTCGTACCCGCAGGAGCGCTGCATAGATATAGAAGAGCGAGGCGCACCATACAGCGACGAGGGCCGCCAGATAGAGGTTGTAGGAAACTACCAGCTGCGTATGTGTCGTGAAGATGAGTATGACGATCGATCCTCCGATGGCTTGCACGAGCATGGCGGGCCATGGCGTTCGTCGCTTTTCCGAAACCTTCGCCATGACGTCAGGCAGCTTTTTCTCGACTCCTCCGACAAAGAGAAGTCTGGAGTAAGCATTCATGACCGCGGTCGCCTGTGCGAATATGGCGAGCATGGTGCCAAGCGTCACGATAATGCTCGCGAAGGGCGAGATGGTGGCGATGGCGCGCACGACGCCGGTCGTCTGATCTATGTCTGCGACTGGTGTGCTCCAGAGTATGCCGACGATGCCGATGAGATACGCACCCAGGAGCGCTATCGTGCCCCATATAAGCATGGTCTTCGCCGTCCTCTTATGGTTCCCGTATTCCGCACTCATGTTGTAGGGCACCTCCACACCAAGCAGCCACAGCACGGCAGCCGAGTAGAGAAAGCCCCATTTATGAAGATCAAGCGATACAATATCGCTTGTCACCGGATTCACTGGATGTCCGTGCAAGAGCCCGGCGACAAGGGCGACGACCGCAGTACCTATGGCGACGAAGAACATGAGATTGACCACTGTCTGTGATGTCCGTAGCCGGAGCATGCAGAGCGCGAAGAGTATCCAGACGAAGGCGAGCTGGCAACATACTGACATCCAGACACTCCATTCTGCATTGAGAAGATACTGCATATGCGCTGAGATCACGCTCGCGTCGAGCGAGAGCAATAAGAATATCGGTACCCATGAAAGCCACCCGGCTATGAAGCCGTGCACAGGTCCAAAGGCCTTATGCGCCCATACGTAGATCCCGCCCTCGCTCGGGAATAGCGTTCCGAGCTCATAGGATGCGAGTGCGCATGGCAGCAGGAACGTGACTGCAGCGAGGATCATCATCGGTATGCCGGCCCATCCTTGCGCAGCCATCTGGGCCGCGCCATAGGAACCGAATACGATGGCAAAATATATCGTCGTGAGGTCGAAGCGGCGGAGCACTTTGGGTAATATCTTCGGAGCTAATCTCTCCACAGGCATAACTTCCTGCTGCGTGTTTTGCGTCGATAATGGTTTCATTACCGACACGGTGCCAGGTATTGACAAATCTCTCAATCATTTTATGAAATTCAGGCCAGTAATAAACTAGGAGTATAATTTCAGTATGGTCTTCCCTGCACCCGGACTAGCTGAAAAGATCGTCGCGGCGCTTGCGCACGGTCCTATAAAGACGAGCGACCTTATCGAGAAGCTGCAAACAGAACGGCCCTCTCCGAGCGTACCGGGTATATACAAGTCGATCCGCACTCTACGAGAGCAGAAGATAGTATTAGTGCATAAGAAAGAGGCGGTACTCAATCAATCCTGGCTTGAACAGCTGCAGACGTTCGCACTCCTTACTGAGTACGCATACCGACATCCGAGCAATGATTCGGGACACTTCCTGCATATGCAGGAGGGTGATCGGATTACCTACGAGTTCAAGGACCCAGTGCAGGTCGACGTGTTTTGGAATCATGTCCTCTATGTCTTGTTCGATGCGCTTACCGGTCTGGATCGGTGGTATGCATATGCCTCTCACTGCTGGTTCTTGATCGCTCGACGCGAAGAGGAGTTCGCGCTCCAGCGATATATGGCTAAACGCGACATTCGCTATCTGTTCACTGTAGGTAGTCGGACACCGCTTGACCGCTCTATAGCTAGAGATTTTGACGGCGTAAAGGCTCAGTACTATATGCGTGATGAGCCATTATTTGCGAATCGTCCGAATAGTAAAGGCCTGGTTATAAACGTGATCGGCGACTACGTCATCGAGGCCCATTACGACAAGGCGATGACGAGTCGTATCGAAACGTTCTATAAAGAAAACGAGATACTTACTCCTCAGAAGCTTGCCGAGCTACATTCGATAGTCTCGTCTTCTGCTCGTATAAAATTCGTCATATTCAAGAACGCTGCAAAAGCAAAGCGGCTATCGAAAATGTTCGAGAAGCACTTTTATTTCAAAAGATCGGCGAACTGACTTCCTTGCATCGCCTATATGGAGCCGGGGGCGAGATTCGAACTCGCGGCCTGCTGTTTACAAAACAGCTGCTCTAACCAACTGAGCTACCCCGGCAGTTCTATCTGTATATCACACTATCTTGTCCGGCGAGACATCGTTTGCCTGTGTCTTGGCATCAAGCGGAGCCTTCCTAGAGCGGCGAACGCTATGCTTGAGGTAGGTCACGGCAGCGTCCATACGCGAGACGGCCGCGGGTGCTTTCGACTGCGCCGGAAGCGCGGCCGCCCCGCGACGGGTACGAAGAGTCCGCACCACGCGAGTGAGCGTGCGCTCGAGCGCCTGTACGGCGATAAGAGCGCCGTGAGCTAGGTCATGCGCGAGGCGCTCGAGCGATGCGCGGGTGACGTCGGCCGTGAATGCGCCCCAGTCCACATGCTGCAGGATGAATGCCGCGCGCGCGACGCGCGAATCGAGCTTGTAGCGGGTCGCCGCAAGCACGCGGCGACCCGTGTGCACCTCCGCGCGCACGAGCACGAGGAAAGCTATGAGAGCTACGAGCGGCACGAGTATGGCAATGATATATGCCATGATGAGTGCGCTATCCGCGAGCGGAGAAGCGGACGAAGCGGGTCACTTCGACGCGCTCACCGAACTTCTGGGATGCTTCGGTGATGAGGTCGCGGACCGTCTTATTCTCGTCCTTGATGTACGGCTGATTCATGAGGACCTGGTCCTTGAAATAGCTGGCTATCTTCCCTTCCAGGATCTTCTCCTGCATATCGATAGGCTTATCCTGTACTTCCGCGGTAAAGACGGCCTTAGCGGCGTTCAGAGCCTCTTCAGCGATATCTTCCTCGCGGCCGTAGGTAGGGTTGGTCGCGGCCACCTGCATGGCTATCTCGCGGGCAAGCATTGGGAATTCCTCGTTGCGCGCTACGAAGTCAGTCTCGCAGGAAAGGAGCACCATCGCGCCTATCTCGCCGCCATGGACATAGGTGCCGATAGCACCTGCAGCAAGTTCGCGGTCGCTCTTCTTGTCGGCGGCAGCGCCCGAGCGCTTGCGGAGTATGACTTCTGCCTTATCCATATCGCCTCCCGCTTCTTCGAGGGCCTTCTTGCACTGCATGACGGAAACGCCGGTCTTATCGCGAAGCGTCTTGAGAGTATCGGTTGAAATGTCCATAATTTCTGAAATTAAGAGCGTAATGGTGAAAATAAAAACGTATATCCGATAAGATGCGGGGAAAATCTTTTCCTGCGAGGCGCGGGAAGAGAATTTCTGGAAACGTACTGAGTCGTACGGTGGAAGAAATTCTCGGGACCCGCAACAAAGCAGGGGAAGATTTTAACGCGTCTTATGCCTTGCGACCTTCTTCGAAGGCAGCCGCGAGTTCCGAAAGCACGAGCTCCACGGTCTTGCGAGACGCGTCGTTCGTCACTATCGGATACGCGGCGTCGGTAAGATCGCAGTCTGAGCTCATGATGCCGATGACAGGAATATTCGCGTCCTTGGCCTCCTTGGTCGCGTGCGCCTCGTGCTTGGTATCAACGATAACCATGGCGTCCGGACGCTTGGCAAGGTTGGTGATGCCTCCGAGGCGTCCCTCCAGGCGATCGATATCGCGGTCGATGAATACGCGCTCGAGCTTAGTGTGGGTCTTCGCGAGTTCGCCGGATTCGCGCTTGCTGGTCAAGTCAGCGAGACGGTCGATGCGCTTCTTGATCTCCGTAAAGTTAGAAATGGTGCCGCCGAGCCAGCGACCGGCAACGAATGGCTGGCCGATGCGCTTAGCGGTATCACGTACGGAATCGGATACCTCGCGCTTGCCGCCTACGAAAAGGACTACCTTGCCGTCGCGGGCGAGGGCGGCCATAGCAGTCTTCGCGCGTGCGAGCTGGTCATCGGTCTTGGCCAAGTCAAAGATCTCGGTCTTGGACTTGGTGCCAAGAACGAACTTCTTCATGGTAGGGTGGCGGCGGCTCTTTACCTGGGCAAAATGAGCGCCCGTCTCAAAGAGACGGTCAACGCCAGCACCCTGCATATCTGCAGTAGTCATATACAGAAGATATCACACGGCGCAAAGCGGCGCAAACGAGCGGTAGAGGGCCATACCGAGCTCTTTAATCATCGTCGCTGGCAGCAGCGAGCCCGAGACCTAGTGCTGCTGCTTGGAGAGCCTCGATAATAGGGTCAATGCCGCCGAGCATGATCTTCGGCAGGTTATGCCAGGACTCCTTGAGACGGTGGTCGGTGACACGATCCTGCGGAAAGTTATAGGTGCGTATCTTCTCTGAGCGGTCGCCTGTGCCTATCTGTCCGCTACGCAGGTCGGCATGGGTCTTGGCTTCCTGCTCTATGGCGAGCGCTTCGAGCTTAGCAGCGAGGATACCCATGGCCTTCTCGCGGTTGCCGAGCTGGCTGCGCTCGCTCGATGAGCGTACGTCGATGCCGGTCGGCTTATGCACGAGCCGGACAGCCGTCTCCACCTTGTTTACGTTCTGGCCGCCGGCGCCTCCTGAACGAGAGAATTCCATCTCGATGTCATCCGGACGTATCTCGACGACCGGCTTCTGACGTATCGGGAGCACGGCGACAGAAGCGGTCGAAGTGTGGATGCGGCCGTTCTTCTCCGTCACAGGCACGCGCTGCACGCGGTGCACGCCCGTCTCATACCTGAGCGCCTCATATGCGGGTATGCCGTCTATCTCAAGCGTAAGGTCATCGATGATGCGCACGCGCCAGCGTTTCCCTTCCGCGTATTTGAGATACATATCCCTGAGCTCAGTGGCAAAGAGATGCGCTTCGTCGCCGCCTGCGGCGGCGCGCAACTCGAGTACGACCGCCTTCGGAAGCGACTCCTCTTCCTTATCTTTATCGAGTATCTGCTCGATTTCGCCGAGTATCTCTGCCTGGCGTGCCTCTATTCGCTTCTTGTCGTCGTCAGCTAGTGCCAGCAGTTCCTCGTCGCCCGCCGCTGCCGTGACCGCCTCTTCGCGCTCGCGATCGAGACGCTCGTATTCCTCCGCCAGGTACGCGGTCTTATGGTTCGTTTTGAATTCAGGAGAGTAGTCCATACATAGATGATAACGTACGAGCGCCCCGCCCTATAGGGCGGGGCGCTCGTTGCGCGGCCTTATTTAGACTTAGCCGCTGCTGCGCGCTGCTTGAAGCGCTCGACACGTCCGGTCTTATCGAGCGTGCGGTCCTCGCCCGTATAGAACGGATGGGATTTGCTGGAGATCTCGACGGTCACCTTAGGGTATTCCTTGCCCTCGAAGGTTCCGGTCTCGGTCGCATGTATGGTCGAACCGATCAGGAACTGGGCTCCTGAGGCGATGTCCTCGAATATGACGAGACGGTAGTCCCCTGGGTGGATATCTTTCTTCATTAGTGCGAGTGTATCACAGGCTCTAAATTGTCACAATCATACGGAAATGCTGGCTCATAACCCTTTTGAGAATGCGTTCATGCCACCGGACCCTGGGATCCGGTGGCATGTGAGCGAACGAAAGATCATTGGGTGCCTTCACCCTATTCGCCGAGGGTGACCTTTGGCGAATAGACCGAAGGACGAAGGATGACGTTATCGCCCGGACAGAGGCTGACGGTGGTGAATATATTCATCGTCTCCTCCGTCGCGGGATTGTGCAGCTCCACTCGAGCCGGCAAGGCGCACATAGTCTCATTGCCAACCTTGAAGTACGGGATGGAATGATCACCGGGCTCAAGCGTGCGCGGGAGCTGATTGGGGCTCCACACCGGCTCCTTGGAGCTTGCTCGCGTGGACGTACTGAGGTAAAACCCCACCACGTTCCAGCCGGCATTGATGTTGAGGATGAACAGGCAGCCGAACTTTTTGCACCGGGCTTTTGCCTCCTCCCTGCCCTTGGCCTCGAGCGTCATACCGAGGGCGGAAAACTCGCCCGTTACCCGGTGATCGCCCAGGTTCCCGTCGATGGGATTGAAGCCGGTCGACGAGAGGCTCGTCCTCAGCTGCGCGTGGGCGGCAACCGGCACGAGTGCCAGGACCGGTAGAGCGAGCACGAGAAGCCCGCGATGCATGCTTACCTTCATCACGTCTCTCCTTCAAAAACGGTTTGTACGGATCGTACCTTTATACAGAAGCACGGATTGCCTCTTAAAGCAATCTATCCATAGGGAAAGGCCGAGGGCTGCAAAGCAGCCCTCGGCCTTTCCCTATGGAACCGTGTCTAGAATTCCTCGAAATTCGGTACTACGTTCACGATAGCCCGATCACGCTCCACGCCGTCGCACGTGATGACATACGTGGCCTGAGTCGTCAGATTCGGCGTGGTAACGGTCCCGGGAGAAACGAGGCAGGACGACGCAGTAACAGGCTGGTTGACGCCAGGTCCCGTGACGACGCAGGACGTATTGATGCCGGACGCGGTGTACGAGATGGTGGTGTGCGTGTTCGGCCGTATGCGGTCAGGAGCTGCCGTGAGGTCGGCCGTCGGATTGCTGCACGTGGTCGTACCAACGGTGACCGTCTGCGTGGGAGCAGTGCCGCCCGGGCCGGTGCAGGAGAGCGTGTACGTGCCTGAAGTACTCACGGTCGCGTTGCCTGAGGTCGCGTTTCCGGTACTGAAGCCGCCGCCGGTACAGTAGGAAGCATCATTACAAGACCAGCTTAGGGTCGGGGGGACGGCCGAAGAATTCGCGGTGAAGGAGCAAGTCGGGACAGGAGTCGTCGAGGTGCAGGAAGAGCCGTCCCACGATTGCCCGGACGCGCATACATGTACCTGCGTCCATGAGCTCGAGCAGTTATTGGTCTCATCGGATTCAGGGATGATTCCCGCATCGCTTGCTGAAGACTTATCAGCGCACGCCCGCACATAATACGTGCCAGCTGAAGGGAACGTGTAGGAACGCGTAGCGACGCCTGAAGCCCCGGTGCCAAGGGAGCTGTTGGCGAAAGTGCCTATATCAGTAGCGCCAGAGCCGCTGCTATCGGTCGCGCGCTGGAAAAGGTCCGTGAAGCTCGAGCCGGTCGAGGCAGAACCCGTATTGCTGATAGTAGCGGCAAGCGTTACGGGCGTGGCTGCAGTAGCGGAGCTGGGAGTGATCAAAGAAGCCGAGAGGTCTGGCGCAACGCCTCCGGATACCGTGAGAGTCGCCGCAGCGGTGGCCGTCCCGCCAGGGCCGGTGCACGAGACACTGTAATTGGTCGTAGCTGCCGGCGCGACGCTCGATGTGCCGCTCGTCGCAGACGCCGTCCCGAAGCCCGTTCCCGTGCAGGAGGTTGCGTTCGTCGACGACCAAGAAAGCGTCGAGGACTCGCCAGACGCGATGCTCGAGGGAGTCGCGGTCAGGGTTGCAGTAGGTGCCGGGCCCGGAGTAACCGTAACGGTTGCGGATGCGCTCACGTCACCGCCTGCATTGGCAGGACTATTGCAGGTCATGGTATAGGTCGTAGACTGCGCAGGAGTTACCTGTACGCTCCCTATCGCATGCCACCGGCGGTACGTGAAATCCGGTCCTTCTGCATAGTCACCCAGCGAGACCCTCCCGACACCGTGGTCTATCGTACAATTCGCGTTCAGAACTACGCTTCCTTGCTCGCCATGGGATGCGAGATCCCATGAGAGGGTCGAGGCGTTCCCCGACTGGACGCTGCTCGGATTCGCCGCGAGCGCGAGGCGGTAGTCGACGGCAGGGTCATCCGGTCCGGTTCCGCATGCTCCACCCCAATAGGAATACTCTTCTCCGCCGGATCCACACTCTTCTCCGTATGCCGTAAGGCTTGTATATATGAGAGAACCGCATCCGAGAACCGTCATCAGCGCTGCCGCTATGAATGTCTTACGCATAGTCCAGGGAGCAGTGAAAAAGGAAGTCATAGAGTTTAGAGGGCAAGCTTATAGGAGTCCCCTGGGGGCAGTATCTTCGTAGAACGTATCGATGCGGGATTCGCAGGGTCAGAAAGGGTGATAGAATTGCCTGCTTCCGTAGCAACGAGACTTGCGACAGTATCATCCTTCAAGTATGAGACGCTCATCGCGCCGAAAGGTATCCGACCTATATACGCGATGGAGAATACACCATCGGCTTTCGAAAGACTGAATTCCTTATACGTGTCGCTGGATGGCAGTGCGAGATAATGGCCGTCAGCCGATATAGCGGCCCGATACAGACCATTTATATGCATCGTCCCTACCGGCAAATCTTGGTGAGTGTTGGTCGCAAGCTCGACTATGTGCAGTCCTGCCGGGCCCGTGAATGCCAGATACTCGCTGCCTTCGAACGCGAAGAACTGGGGGCCATAGCCCTTCCCTGCGAGAGTGGCGCTTCCGTCAGCAGTGTTAATGCGCGTGACATTCCATGCGTCGAGCGCGTAGAAATCGGCTGGTTCCGTAGAGGTGCTTGCCATACTGCGAGCCGCATAGGCGACCATGGAACCATCCTGCGAGATGGCCAGCGATGATTTTATGCCTCCGTCATGCGTGAGCGCTTGCGCCTTCCCTCCCGCAATGCGGTATACGTCTTGGCTTCCGTCGTCAGCGAGTACGATCGCGGCTTCAGATCCGCCGGCGCGGGCATAGTCGAGGACTCGCCCGGACACAGGGAGCGTTACCGACCTGATACCGAACCATCCGATCCTGTGCAGATCCCGGTTCTCATAGGAACCTGCCTGATACGATATGCCGCGGAATGCAGCACTCGGACTCATCCATGCCCAGTATGCGGCCAAGGCAATGATAATAGCGGCTATGACTAGGATGATCGCGGTACGACGCGTCTTGCGGGAATCCGATACCGGAACGTGAGCAGGATGTGTTGGAGATGCGACGGGAGTTTCCATATACGGCTTATGGTACACCTAGTCTCCAGAATAGCTCGCTCTTATCCCCAAACCCGTCTCGTCTTCGGGAGAAGCAGTCTCGTCATACCTGAGTCCATATACTATGGCGCGCACGGACCCGGCCTCCCGCAGCATTTCCCGTACGACATCCAAGCGACGAGGGATGCAGGCATCAAGCGAAAGCGAGGCTGCGTAGCGGTACCAGCCTGACGGCGCCGAACCGTCAGGCGTAAGCGACAGGCGCGCGATGCCTTCGACAGTCTGGGTATTTCCTGTAAGCGGGACGGGCGAGAGGACCGTGAACGACGCATGGGTCTGCGCCTGTGCCAGCTGACACGTGCCAGGTACGCTGAACGGACGATACCAGTATGGAAGAGCGTACTCGTCTATCGCACGCGCGATATTTCGAGGAGCGAGCGAGCCTGCCGCGTAGACGGTGAGCCTGCCGATGGCACCGATGCGCGGGAGATCCGGTTGCGCTTCGCGCGCATAGACACTGAGATAGGTCTCGTCATTGATCGGCAGATGCAGGTAGCCCCACTCATGACTGTACTTCACGCAGATGTATGCGAGACATGATATGCCTACTGCGAACGCAAGCGCATAGCGTAGTCGTCGCGAGCCGTTCCGGCTCGCGCCGTACCCGACGACTAGCAAGCCGAGCACGAGCGCTGAACGCACCACGGCCTCGAGAAATGCGCCGGCAGGCGCATACAAGCCGAGCGCGAAGAGCGTCGCCAACAGCCAGGCATGCGCGAGCGCGGCGCTCGCGGCGCTTCTCAGAAAACGAGATGGTTTCCATACGAGCGCGAGAAACGCGCAGAGAACGAGGAACGAAGCGTCGCTGAGCAGGCCGCCATCGATAGATTTATCAAGCACGATGAATGATACGAATCCGTATAGCAGCAGGCGGATCAGTTGTCTGCGCCTGCCCACTACCCCTTCAGTCTGCGCTGGCACTACGAGGAGTGACGAAAGGAACGCTAGCGCGAATAGCACTACGCAGAGCCAGCGTAGTGCTCCCGGCACGTACGGGACCAGGGCGCTCCCCGTATCCGCGCGACCGATAAGCACGGATGTCCAGGCAGTCCCGGCAGTCGCGATAACGACCTTGCCGATATGGGTATGGGTGACACGCGTTCCGCTGAGCTCGTCGCCTGAGAAAAATACCGCCACCTCCGTCTTCGGAATCCCATATAGATCGAACACATGCCACTGCCAGAATCCGATGATCATGAAGAGGCTGATGAGGGAAAGAGAGGCGATCGACGCTATCCAGCGGTAGATACGACTCGCGGAACTGACACGAAAGGTCGTACGCAGAAAAAGACCCGTTCCGAGCACTGCTGCCAGATATGCGGCTAGTAAGAAAAAGCGTATCGGATACGTGCCATCCGATCCTATGGCCATCACACTGTTCAATGCGGCGAGAAGCAACGACATGGATCAGAGCGGCCGCGGCCGCACATGCAGAGAGAATGCGATGGTGGTAACGACTGGCGTGAGGATAAGCGTAAGCAGCCAGGCTATGAAAAAGGATGCTAAGGATAGTGATCCCATAGCTATCAGGAAGATGCCTGCAATCAGTACGTAGTTGCCGTGATCGACGAATGGCAGGAACGCGCCACGCGGCAAGCCGCATCGCCGCTTTATGAAACTTCCGGCCGCGTGTCCGGCATAGACAAGAAGAGCGAGCACCAGAGCGTGCGGAATTGGCAGCACTGCTTGTCCAATACTGCCGATCAACACGCAAAGCACTAGACCGCACCACGTGGTCGAGTCTCCGAACAACCGGTGTCCGTCAGGAAGCGTCCACCCTCCATCAAGCGGCCTATCCCTATGCCGTACGCGCGGATAGGTAGCGCCGAGATATCCGAGGCCATTGAGACTCAGGTTCACGAACCAGCACCAAGGAAGGAACCAGAGGAGCTCGGTCATCATATGCATGAGTATACTCCGAACCTCTCTATCCGGCCTTTTTCGTCCGGAACACCATCCGGGACATACACATGTTGAAGACGTACAAGATACTAATGGTCGCGATAACCCCGAGCGGCGGCGGGAGATGCACCCATTCGACAAGGAATACAAGCAATGGAAGACCGAGCAGGTATCCGCCTGCTTCCAGGAGCGAGAAGCCGATGACATGCCGAGCGATGGCGTATCTGGTCCGGTGTCCGAATACCCAGATGCGCAGCGCGAAGAATTTGAATATGAAACGCGCGAGGAACCCGATGAGTGACGCGAGCACGTACCAGACGCCGAAGAAATGATAGAGGACCCAGAATACGCCGAAGTTAAGGGTCACATTCCCCATACCGACAAGGACGTATCGGGCCAGGAATACAGAGTCAGTCGAGGTGACGCGCCATGCGTGCGTGAGTCTTGGCATGATATTCATCCCTGTATTCTACCCGAACGCCGTTGTCGCTAACTGCCTGAGAGCGTATCGATATCTGACTGGAACTGGGCGGCGAAGCCCATGACGCCGTCGCCATAGAAGGAATATGCAGGATTGCTAGCGCCTCCCCAACCGGCGAAATAGCGGAGCGCCGCCAGGCGCTCCGCCTCCGGGGTCTTCGCGGTAGCGCCATTGTCCGCCATGAGGATAGCGGTGGCCGTAAAGGCGTCGAGATTATTCCACGGATTGGCGATAGTCCCGGGATGCCCTGCAGCTGACGCGACACGGCTCGCATACAGGACCCAGGTCGAAGGGATGAACTGTGCCGGTCCCATAGCGCCGCCATAGCCGCCTGCCTGCGGACAAGAGATGACCTGGCTGAAGGGATCGATGCCGAGCGATGCCGTTATCTGCATGAACGGATCCACATCGCGCGTAGGCTTCATGACGCCCGAGAACGGCGTACCCGTGTTCTTCCCTTTTCCGTCGCCGATGTTAGGCGAATTCGTAAGGAGGCACTGACCGACATTCTGTCCGAGGTTCGTCTCTTGTTTCAGGATGCCGAGGATAAGCGCGGGGCGTACGCCAGTCGATGCTCCCGCAGCTTTGGCAAGCGATATGGCGGCCGGCAGTGATATCTGTCCGCTACCTCCGGCAAGAGCGAAGAGTTCCGCGCGGATCTGCGCGGCCGTCTTCTGCTGCGTATCGAAGATACTCTGATAGGTCGCGGCCGTGTTCTTATTAGCCGCCAAGAGCTTCTTCTTCTGATTCTGTTGATCCACTATCTGCGCTTCTTCGCTCGCCTGTTCCTGGCGGAGCCGTTCTTGCTCGGATTTCTGATCAACGAGCGCATCCTTCTCAGTCTCGGTAGCCGAGCGGGTGTGGTTCAGCTGGTCGGATGACTTCGCTATCTCCTGCTTGAGCGCGACGAAGGAGTCGAGATCGCCGAAGAACGAGGAGACGTCCTGGGCTGAGAGCGCGACTTCGACGAGCGAGTAGTCATCTATCTCGGATGTCTGACGCAGGATCTGCGCGAGCGACTCCCGTTCGCTCTCGAGCTCGCCCGAAAGCTGGCCGATGGTGCTGGCATGTATCGTGATGTTCTGCGCGAGCGCCTCGATCTGCACCTGTGTCGCCCGTATCTGAAGCTGGGAGCGCTTGATACCTGCGTCAAGGATGCTGATATCGCGCTGGATGGACTGCCCTTCGGCGTGGAGGCCGGTAAGCGTGCCCTGGGTCTGTGCTATCTGCTTCTCCAGATCATCGAGCTGGGCCTGGAGCGCCGCGCGGCGCGCGGCTATGTCGCCGTCGGTCTGGGCGAAGGTGGGGTGTATAAGGACTGCGTAGGCAGCGAGCATGACAGCCAAGATGCTTAGGACTGCCAGGGAACGACGTAAGAAGGTACGGGACATGGTAGAGAAGCAGTATAACATTTGAGACGTTAGGTTTCGTGAAGACTTACGAATATGACCGAACAAAGGCAAAACAGCAGCGCGCCGAAGGCGCGCTGCTGTTTTGCCTACACTGATCCTTCGAAATTATTCTGCCGCAGCAGGAGCCTCCTCTTCAGCTTCTCCCTCTCCCTTACCCTTCTGCTCCACTTCGATAGCGTCCATATCAGGAGCCGCAGTATCGGTCTCTTCCTCCTGTGAGGCTTCCTGTACGAGTACGACGACTTCTTCGACGTCGGTGGGCGTCTCGACTCCCTTCGGAAGCTTGATGTCCTTCACGTGGATCTGCGCGCCGATCTCAGCGAGTACGGAAATGTCGACTTCGAGCTCGTGCGGGAGACTGCTCGCATCAGCGACGACGTCCAGCTCATGCATTACCTTGACGAGGTTCGCGCCGGCCTTCACTGCTGCTGACTCGCCGACGAAGACGAGCGGCACGGAGACTTCGACTTTCGCGCCCTTCTCGATGGCATAGAAATCAGCGTGGCGCGGGAGCGTCGTCACCGGGTCGCGATCGACGTCGTGGATGAGCACCTGTAGAGATGAACCGAGTCCCGTAAGCTCGATGATGGAAGACTCACCGGCATCGCGAAGAACTTTCTTGAATTCCGGGAGTACGAGCGTGATGGCCATGCTCTCCTGCTTAGGCCCGTAGACCACTGCTGGCATGCGGTCGTCTTTAAGAAGCCGGCGCGCGGCGCTGCCCGTTTCCGAGCGCTTGGTAGCGTTTAACGTAATGGTCATAGTGAAAAGACTGTATCAGATTGCAGACGTACGAGCAAATAGGCTGGCTTTGAGAGCCTTAACACGCAGAGTCTTTGAGAGTAAAACAGGCGTCCTCCTTGAGCCGCGCCAGGAAGGCCTCACGCGCGGCAGGCACGTTCTCGTCCTTCCCTTTCCATATAGTGAGCGCCTCATCCTGGAGCGCGCGGGCGTACGAGAACGTGAGAGGCCATGGCACGTTCTTTTCTTTAGCCTTCGCTTCAATAGCTCGTAGGTTCGCGGTAGCCTGTTCGGTCGACTGTCCGCCGGACAAGAAGACGATGCCGGCCATACCTTTAGGTACGGTCTCAAGAAGTACGGCGATCGTATCTTCTGCCACTTCTTCGGGAGTATCGATGCGGCCGCTCTCGCTTCCGGAAAGTACCATCGAGGTCTTGAGGATTACGCCGGAGAGGTCTACGTGCTGGTCTTGAAGCGTATTCATGAGCGTGCCGAGCGTCTGCGCCGTCACTTCGCGCGCACGAAGTCTGCTGTGAGTCCCTTCGTGGAGCACTTCAGGCTCGACGAGAGGAACCATGCCGGCTCTCTGGGCTTCTAGAGCATATGAGGCGAGACGCTTTGCGTTCTCGTGGATGGCGGTAGCGGTCGGCAACCGCGTGCCGTCTATCTTTATAGCGGCGCGCCACTTCGTGAAGCCGGTATCGTACTTCGCCTTGAAATCCGCGAGACGCTCAGCGAGCCCGAGGAGACCTTTGGTGATAGTCTCGTCGCCGCCTTCCGGAAACGGCTCGAGACCCTGGTCTACCTTTATGCCCGGAATGATTCCCTTCTTATGCAGGAACTCTGCGAACGGCGTACCATCGTCAGCTTTCTGGGTAAGGGTCTCTTCGTAGAGGATGACGCCCGAGAGATACAGCTCTGCACCGGGAGCGGCGAGGAAGAGGTCTCTAAATTTACGCCGCATCTCCGCGCTGCTCTTTATGCCGTACTGCGTAAGACGCTTGTCGGCAGTGGTCGTGCTCTCATCGGCCGCAAGGATGCCCTTGCCGGAGCGGAGGAGCTGATGGGAGGTATAGGCGAGGTCGATCATTGCTTGCAGTATAGCAAGAGTTTGCACGCATGCCGGGCAATTGTGCTGTGGGTCGGGTGATATAGTGGGAGTCATATGCGACCTCTAGATTTCCTCGCCATCGGCGACATCGTTACCGAGCCCTTTATCCGCCTTACTGATGCGACGGTGGCACAGGCTGCGGACGGCACCCAGATGCTCTCCATGCGTTTCGGCGACAAGATACCGTACGAATCGAGCACGGATATGCCGGCGGTCGGGAATGCATCGAATGCCGCCGTCGCAGTAGCGCGCCTCGGTCTCTCTTCGGCGCTTCGCGCGTATGTGGGCGACGACGTGCAAGGCACGCAGTGCCTTGCACGTCTGGTCGAAGAAAAAGTCGACACCGAGTACATGGTCACGGAGCCGGGCTCGAAGACCAATCACCACTACGTGCTCTGGTACGGCAATGACCGGACCATCCTCGTGAAGCATGAAGCTTTTAACTACGACGTACCGACCATCGCGAATCCTCCGAAATGGGTCTATCTCTCTTCGCTTGCGGCCAACACTCTCGCCTATCACCACGCCATCGCCGAGATGCTCTCGTACCATCCGGATACGAAGCTCGCCTTCCAGCCCGGCACTTTCCAGATGTCGCTCGGCGTCGAAGCGCTGAGGCCCATATATGAGCGCACGGATTTCTTCGTCGTGAATGTCGAGGAGGCCGAACGCATCTTGGGACTTCCTGAAGGACAGGACATCTCTCTGCTGCTCGAAAGCGTACACGCGCTCGGGCCAAAGGTCGTCGCCATCACTGATGGCACGAAGGGCGCGTACGCGTATGACGGTACGCGCAAGATGCGCGTACCTATGTATCCGGACATACGAGGGCCCTATGAGCGTACCGGGGCCGGCGACGCATTTGCCTCCACGACCGTCGCCGCGCTCGCGCTCGGGAAACCGCTCGAAGAAGCGCTTCTATGGGGCCCGATAAATTCCATGTCGGTCGTTCAGGACGTCGGTGCGCAGCGCGGGCTCCTTACCCTCGATACCCTCCTCGACTATCTCGTTAAGGCGCCTCCCGAATACGCGGTGACCGACCTGTCATGACTTGCGCTCAATCTTTGTAGCTTTCCTCGGAACATCGTACGTCCTAGGACGTACGATGTTCCGGGGAGGCCTTTCTATTAAAGTCGCACGGCTTGCATCCTGGGAATGCGATAAACGCGTGAGGCCCACTTCTTCCGTAAACGGGAGAAGTGGGCCTAGATGTAGTGACCTGCGAACCCGAAGGCTTGCAATTCCAAGACGAAGTCCGTAATTCTCTTACGTCGGACTTAGGCACCAGTGCGGTTGGAAGACGCACTATAGGTAGCTCGAAGGATGGTCAATCCTGCGAACCTTGCCGCTTTTGCGCGACGGCCGTCTTGGGTATCTTTCCAAATACAGTATACAGACTTGAACAAGTTTGTCAAGCATCCTTGAAATTGGGTGAAATTGGGGTCAGGCACCATTTCTTGTGAAATTGGTGTCATGAAATTGGTGTCAGGCACCATTTCTTGAGCCGCAAGAGATGGTAACCCTTATCTTATTCCCGCCATCTGACGAGCGACTTCAGCTATGTGGGCAGCAGAAAGGCCGTAGTGTTCGAGAAGCTCTTCGGGAGTGCCAGATTGGCCGAAGACGTCGAGGATGCCGAGGCGCGTGATAGGCACAGGATACTTTTCTGATAGGCACTCGGAGACTGCCGAACCGAAGCCGCCAGCGGCTTGGTGCTCTTCTATAGTGATGACTTTGCCGGTGCGCTTGGCGGCTGCGACTACCGCTTCAACATCGAGCGGTTTGATAGTCGCGATATGGAGCACGATAGAACCGATGCCGTCGGCCTCAAGCGCGCGAGCAGCCCCGAGCGCGGTCGAGCTCATGCTGCCGGTAGACATAAGCGTCACCTTCGGCGCCCCTTTATCTCCTTGTGATTCCCAGAGCGTGAGCGCCTTCCCTATCTCAAACGGACTCTCGGGAGTCGAGATAAGCGGCACGGGAGCGCGACCGAACCGGATATACGTCGGGTCTTTGGTCGCTGCCGCAGCCACCGTCGCCTTTCGCGCTTCTTCCGCGTCCATAGGGTTCATGACGACCATGCGCGGAAGCATGCGCATGAGACCGATATCTTCTAACATCTGGTGGGTGGCGCCGTCAGGCCCCACCGACACGCCCGCGTGCATGCCAGCAATCTTCACCGGTACATTGTTAAGCGCGATGGTCGTGCGGATCTGCTCGTAGTTGCGGCCGGGACTGAAGGCGGCGTAGGAAGCTATGAACGGTATCTTGCCGGCAAGCGCGAAGCCTGCGGCGAGCGCCGCCATGTTCTGCTCGGCGATGCCGACTTCGATGAAGCGATCCGGGAATTCTTTTTCGAACCATTCTGCCCTCGTCGACTCCTTCAGGTCGGCGCAGAGTACGACGACATTCGGGTCTGTCTTCCCTGCCTCGATGGTACCGGTGCCGAAGCCATCACGCGTCGACTTCTGTTCGACGTCCTTGTCGAATACGTTCGGTACCAATTTCGCGTGAGGGGATATCATATGCCGTCGTTCTTACGATATTCCTTCTTCACCTTCCAATACGCGTCCTCAGTGCCCGGCTCCTGGCCTTCCGGCCGATCGCTGAAGAGCTCTGCTGGGTATTTCTTCTTCGCATGCTCGAGCTTCTCTCGGATCAAGGCGGCGGTATCAAGCCCGAGCGACACGGATATATCAAGACAATAGATGAGTACGTCAGCCAACTCTTTCTTGATCGCGCTTACCTTCTCAGGATTCCCTTTCACTTCCTCCAGGCTCGGATTATCCCACTGAAAGAGTTCGAGTAATTCTCCCGCTTCGATGGAAACGGATTTCGCGAGGTCGCCGGGACGGAGCTGGTGCCATTTCCGTTCAGTGAGATATTCACGTATCTCTTGTTCAAGGTCTTGCATAGAGACTCCTGAAATTCCCCGATCTACTGCGTTGTCGCTATCACTCGAGCCTTCACCGTACGGCTCAGTACGGCTCAGGCTCTCATTCTGCTCCGCCTTGTATATCGGGTTTTTCTGAAGTCTCATAGATTTATTGGTGTTCGCTCGTTATCTTTCCGTTAAGGGTCCGGAGTTCATTCAAGAACTTCTGCGCTTCTTCCTTCGACTTCGGATAGCCATGGTAGTGATAATCGAATTCTATCTCGGGAATACCTTTGCCCGGTATGGTGTGCGCGATGATGACGGTCGGCTTCTCGTATATGGTCTTCGCTTCTTCTATAGCGCCCACGAAGGCGCGGATATCGTGTCCATTCACTTCAAGCACGTGCCAGTTGAACGCTTCGTATTTCTCCTTGAGAGAATCGAGCGGCATGATGTCCTCCGTCATGCCGTCGATCTGGATATTGTTGCGATCGATGACGGCGGTGAGGTTGCTGAGCTTATTCTTTCCGGCGAACATGACCGCCTCCCACACGTTGCCTTCGTTCTGTTCCCCGTCGCCCATGCATACGTAGGTACGATTGCGCTTACCGTCCATACGAGCGGCATAGGCCAAGCCGCACGCTTGCGAAAGTCCCTCGCCGAGCGGGCCTGAGGTGGTCTCAAGTCCCGGCAATCGCTCGCGCTCCGGGTGTCCCTGAAGCCGGCTTCCGAACTTGCGGAGTGTCAGGCACTCCTCTATCGGGAAGTATCCCGCATGCGCCATCGCAGCGTAGCGCACGGGTACGATGTGGCCGTTGGAGAGGATGAGGCGATCGCGCTCTTCCCAGTCAGGGTTCGCGGGATCATGTTTCAATATATGGAAATAGAAAGCAGAAAATATATCTGCCATATCGAGCGGGCCTGCGGTGTGCCCGCTCCCCGCTGCGATCAGCATGGACAGTATCGTTTCGCGTATCGCTTGCGCCTTCGCTTCAAGTTCTTGGATATCGGTATCAGTAAGAGCCATCAGTAGAAGGATACCATGCGTACATTTCTAGAAATTACACAGATTCGAGGCGCCGGCACCCCACCAACCGGTATCAACGTTAACTCCGGTAAGACAGTTACTGCCTTTCTTTTCTGTATATACCCATAGTCCGTATGATTTCCCGGAAGAACCCCATACGTATCCGACATACGCTCCTTGCGGGTCCGGCGTGATTGCGGAGATATATGTTGGCGTAAGATAGGGAGCCAGACTGGTAAATGCAGTGCCGGCGTCCTGGCCGCCAGCTTGCGGATATGTGCTATTGGTATCGTAATACAGCTCAAGCGCAGTCTTGATCTGCCGTACAGTGGATATCCGTTGCGCGTCACGCGCTTTAGCGCGTGCGCTGTTGAGGCTTGAGAGCACTACGCTTGAAAGTATGCCGATGATGGCGATGACCACGAGAAGCTCGATGAGCGTAAATCCTTTCTTCTGAATCTGCGTTATTGTCATACGAGCATCAGCGAGCATTTCCTTGTGGCGGAAGCAGTACATTCTGCCCTTCGACATACGGATTCTTAGGAGGAGCATCTTTCCCTCTGGTAAAGAACATCGCCCCGAGCCCGACAATACAGAGTATGAGGACTATTACTAGCGCCCGCTGCGCTCCTTCTTCATCCTTAGCGAGACCGAGAGCGATGACAAGATGCTTCATTCCTGAGACAGATTTCGCCGAAGATAGGGCGCGCGACTCAATATCTATATTCTCTGAATCAAACCGTACTTCTGTCATGTGGATATGCTAGCACGCGGCTACGCGTACATGCCATAGCGCACCGTGAGATCGGTGAATTCCTTGAAGGCCTCCGGCATGTTCGGCGCGCGCCAGAGCGCGGATCCCACGATAAGGCGCGAGACGCCCGCGGAGAGGAGGTCCGGCGCAGTTGAGAGCGAGACGCCGCCGTCTACCTGTATGGGCATATCCGGATACGTGCGCCTCCAGGCCGCGATCTTCGGAAGCACTCTACGGTCGAACGGTTCTCCCTGCTTCCCTATCGAAGAGATGCCCATAAATTGCACGTAATTGATATGGTCGAGATACGGCTCGATGAGGGAGATGTCGGTCCCGATATGGATAGCGAGTCCGAAGGACAACAGGCCCGCGAAATCCTTGTCGTGACCGTACGTAGTCTTAAAGTCGCGAATAAGTCTCGGAAGATTGTGTGCAGTTTCCGCATGCACGGTTATGCGGCTCGCGCCTGCGCGTATCCAGCGCGCGATCTCGATTTCCGGACGTTCGACCATGAGATCCATCTCGAGGCATAGCCTGCCGAGATATGAGAAGGCGTCATCCTCAAGCTCCGGTTTCTCGTGCGCCGTTGCCGGATGTTCCGAGTAGGGCCATGACGCAGGTCGCACATAGCGGCCGTCGACGATATCTATCTGCACATCAGTACAGAGTCCCTGCAACTGGAGCAGCTTCTCGTCGAGATCGGCGCGGGATGTCGGGAGTATGGCGGGGATGATGACGCTCATGTCACAAAGTATAGCGCAGCGAAGGGACGCATCACGTTCCTGCGCTGTGCTATCGCGCGCGTATAGATAGTCTAAAATTTTCCGAGCCTGCGCGCGTGGCGCTCGTCTCCCGTGAACGGAGTCGTGAGGAAGGTACGCACGGCCTCGTCCGCCTGCGGCGGCGATACGAATCGCGAACCGATGCACAGTATGTTCGCATCATTATGACGCCTGGCGAGTCGGACGATGTCATAACCATTCTCGGAGTGCCCGCCTTCGCGGTCGAGTGCCTCGATTGCCGAGAGCGGACCGTAGAAGACGGCAGCGCGGATTCCGGGAACGCGGTTCGCGCACATCGCCTCACCCTGTCCGCTGCCTGCGCATACGATGCCGAGCGAGCCGGCGTCCGCGAGTACCTTTTGAGTGAGTGGCTGCACGAAATCCGGATAGTCGTCATCCGGGTCAAGCGTGAACGCTCCGCAGTCTTCTATGTCGTTACCGAGAAGCGTCAATTGCTCGATAAGCGCATTCTTAAGTCCGAATCCGGCGTGATCGCAGGCAAGATATATCTTCATACTTATATATAGTACTAGCGAGCGTGAGAGGCGTATGAAGCGCTATGCGTTGCCGGCCTTTATCGCATGTTCGACGAGCGTATGGGTGTACCCTGCTTCGTTGTCATACCAGGCGAGGACCTTAACGAGATTGCCATCGACCACGCGCGTCATGCCGAGGTCAGCGATGGAGGCGTATCGCTCGCCGATGATGTCGCTTGAGACCAGATCTTCGTCGGAGGCGCTGAATATTCCCTTCCAGCGATCCTGTACCGCCGCGTCCCGCAAAATCTGATTCACTTCTTCAACGGTCGTCGGACGCTTTGCAACGAATGTAATGTCGGCAATGGAGCCTGCCGGCACCGGGACGCGCAGGCTGATGCCGTCGAACTTGCCGGCAAGCGACGTGTAAGCCTTCGTAACCGCGATCGCGGCACCCGTGGAGGTCGGAACGATATTCTGGGCCGCTGCGCGACCCTCCTTCATATCTTTCTTCGACGGCCCATCGACGATGGACTGCGAGGCGGTATAGGCATGCGTGGTCGAAAGTATGGCCTTCTCGATGCCTATCGTCTCGTCGAGTATGGCGATGACCGGACTTGCGGAGTTAGTGGTGCAGGACGCGTTGCTCGTTATCGGACATGTCGCGAATTTCGATTCGTCGAGACCCATGAGGATGGTCGCACCGAGCGGACTCTCCTCCTTTACGGGCGCGGTAATGACGACACGGCGAGCGCCTGCCGTAATGTGCGCATTGGCTTTGTCGTAATCGGTGAAAAATCCGGTCGATTCGATGACCACATCCACCTGCAGATCCTTCCAGGGCAGGAGCGCCGGATCTTTCTCGGATAAGAACGCTACTTCTTTCCCATTCACGAGGAGCTTGCCGTCCTTAGCTTCCACCGGAAACGGCGCGCGCCTATATACGGTGTCGTATTTGAGAAGGTAGGCGAGATTCTCCAGAGAGCCGAGATCGTTTACGGCGACGAGCTCTATCTCGGGACGATTATACGTCTCTCGTACGAAGGCGCGGCCGATGCGGCCGAATCCGTTAATGGCGACGCGAATGGGTTTCATACAGGAAATCAGAAAATCTAGGAATTAATACCTTGAAATTCTACCACGCCCTATCTACCCATAAAGAAGCTCCATATATGGACTTACGTTGTCCATATATAAGATATTAGAAATTAGTGAGATTTATTTTAAGGCAGGTTTGCTATATTCTTCACGTGACTCTTTTTCATGCACTTAACCGCGGAGTTGATAAGCGAGAATTATTTCTCGACGAAGAGGATTATATACGTTTTATACATGACTTATATGTATTTAATGATGTCGAGGAGATATCACCGAATCATCGTTTTCATACTTCATATATGGACAACGTAAGTCCATATATACGGAGTCCGCTTGTGACGATTCATGGATGGTGCTTGATGGATAATCATTATCATTTGCTTCTATCGGAACTTGTAGAAGGAGGTCTACGCTTGTTCCTTCGACGGCTGAATGTCGGTTATGCAAAATATTTTAATGAGAAATATAAGCGTATAGGAGTGCTCTTCCAGGGAAGAACGAAGAAAATCCCGGTTAACGATGAGGCACACTTCCTGTATATCCTGCATTACATACATTTAAACCCATTAGACTTATTGCCAGGAGCACGTGACTGGCGTACCAGGGACGGTGCGCAGATCCAAGATATGCAAGAAGCACTGGCATATCTTACGACCTACCGGTGGAGCAGTTATCTGGATTATGTAGGAACGAAGAATTTTCCTTCGCTTATTGATCCTTCGTTCTTTAATGATGCACTCGATGGCTACGCAGAATCACTCCAAGAATTTCTTTGGGATCGAGCAATCTCTCAACTTCCGTATGTGTTGGAGTAGAGGTCTCAGGAGATATGGACAACGTAAGTCCATATTTTAAGATTTAGGATGCGGGGGAAGAGTCAGGAGTTGGTGCAGGGTCGGATGAGACTACGGGGGCAGGATCCGGTTCGGGCGCAGGAGGCGCATCGGATCCCCCGCCTACGGCAGGCGCGAGCACGCTCACGGTGCGCGTTGCTTCTGCAAAGCGGCCGCTGGCGTCAGTCGCGCGGTAGGTCAGCGTGTAATCCCCGGGGGTCTGCGCATTCACGCCGCCCGAGACCGCGATCGAGCTCGTGAGGTCGGTGCCGTCAGCGGCTGCCGCAGTCGCGCCCGGATCCGTCCAAGTCGCGCCTTGCGCGATCTGGATCGAAGATCCTCCGGTAAGCTGTATGACCGGATCGGTACCATTCTGAGGTTGTGTCCCGGACGGAGGAGGAGTCTGCTGATCTCCCGAATTCGGCGGCGCGACCGACGGCTGCGAAGGCGGAACGTTTCCGACGCTCGCTATCTGACCCTCAGTCTGTACGAGGAAGTAATCGAAGGATACCGGGATATCCTGCGCCTTGGCGAGCGTTATCGTGAAGCTTCCCTGCTCCTTCTTCGAGATGTACCAGGAACCATCGATTGAGCTCGTGAAGGTGAGGAATATCTTGGAAGTCGGGAGAACGAGGCTGTTCTCGACCTTGAATTCGGTCTGGCCGTTCGGAATCACGACGGATCCGGCGCTTGCCGTGCCGTTGCTATCAGCACTCAGTACGAGCTGATGCGTGACGATGGTCGTGAACTGCGCGATACCGTCATGCACGATGATACCGAGCTCCTCGAGCAGCTTCTCGAGTCCGGAAGCCGCGATGCTGAGCGGGCCGGTGGCGCTCGTACTCGTAGCGTTCTTAGCTGTCTCGAGAAGGGCGAGGCGCGACTCAAGGTCGTCGATACGCAGTGCGAAGGTGTCGAAGCGTGCGCTCAGCGCCTGTACGCCAGCGACGCCGTAGCTTGCGAGCTTGTAGAGATCCACGTTCGTAGCGCTATCGGTAAGGACTTCGTCGGGCAGCGTCACGCTGATAGTCGTCGAGCCGTACGCGAACGTCGTGGCGTTCGCCGGCACGATGTAGCGGGCAGCCGATACGGTGCCGTCGGCGTTCACGCTCTGCGCGTGCAAGGTGCCTGCAGATACGCCTTGCGCAATCTCCATGCTCGCAGCCGTCACGCTCGTAGCCACGAGCTCATGCGGGAGCTGCGCCGCCGCCTGCTCGGCGGTCGCCTTGCTCTCGACGCTATCCAGGCGGACCGCGAGGCTTGTGAAGGAACTCGCGAAGGAGTCAGTCCTGCCAGCGAGCTCCTTGATGGCGTTCACGCTCGCGGCGATGATAGGACGGTCGGCAAGCGTGAGGAACCCCCGGCTGTCAGTTGCCACGGCTTCAGGAATGGCCGATTGCACGTTCTGGGCGCTGAAACCGGCATACTGGCCGTTCTGGTCGAGTCCGGACGTCGCATTCCAGTGGTAGAGGATAGGTGAAAGCTTCTCTATATCCGCGAGCCCGCGCGTAAAGCTACCACTGATGTTCTTCAGCCGCTCGTCGGAGGAAGCCGTTACATTTCCTAAGTTGTCGGTCGTGAGATTCGCGCCCGCGCTCGCAAGGCCGGCGAAGCGGACCGAGCCGGTGGTCGTGAGCTGTGCGGTAGGCGTACTGGTACCGATACCGAGATTACCGGCACCGGTGAGCGTAAGGAGGTTCGCGCCGGATGAGGACGCTACGGTGAAGGGATTCGTACCCGCCGTCCCGAGCACGGTGAGGGATCCTCCTGAGGATATGCCGCCCGTACCTACCAGCAGTCCGTTGCGTATATAGAGGTCACCGCCGATGTCCCCGTTCTCGAGCACGCTCAGGGTCTGCGTATTGGCGGCACCGAAGCTCGCCGAGGGCGCTTCCATGCCATCTATATCAAGGACCGTGAACTTCGAGCCAGCGTTCACGTACGCATACTTTCCGGAGATGAATATGCCGCGCGGATTATTCAGGTTAGTCGAATCCTGCAGCGACGTGACGACCGTAGGCGCAGCGGGATTCGAGATGTCGACGATCGTAAAGCGGTTAGTACCGTTCGCCGAGACGTACGCATAGCGGCCTGCGACATACATGTTCTTCGGCGCGTTCAGGTTCGTGTTATCCACGATTCCGGCCACGAGAGTCGGGGCCGACGGCGTCGAGACATCGACGACGGCGAACGAGTTCGTATTCTGACCGAGCACGTATGCGTAGCGGCCGGACACGTAGACGTCCTTTGCGTTGAGCAGATACGTAGCATTGTTGAGGGATCCGACGACGACGGGAGCGGCTGGGTTCGAGACGTCGACGACCGTGAGTCTGGAGCCGGTCGCTCCCGCCGTGGTCACATACGCGTACTTTCCCGAGACATACACAGAGTCCGGGGTCAGGAGGTTGGTAGCATCTACTATCGAGCCTGCAATAACCGGCGTAGTCGGATTCGAGATGTCGACGACGACGAGCGCGTTCGCGCCGTTCGCGGCGACATACGCGTAGCGGCCGGAGATATACAGGCCGCGCGCAGAGTTAAGGAGCGAGTTAGTTACGGAGCCGACCACGGCAGGAGCGGCAGGATTCGAGACGTCGACGACCGTGAACCTATTCCCGCCGGTAGCGGTCACATATGCATACTGGCCCGCAACGCGGACGGTGAATGCACCGTTCAAGTTGGTGGAGTCGACGACCGAGCCTACCACAACGGGGGCAGACGGGACTGCGATATCGATGACGGACAGCTTGAAACCGCCAGCCGCGTCGACCGAGTACGCGTAGCGGCCGGAGATAGCCACGCCGATGCCGTTCGTACCGCTCGCTATGCTCACCGTGCCTTTCACGGTAGGGACTGTCGAGACGGTCTGGAGATAGCTGCCTCCAGTGAGCGCGAGGCGGGTTGAGGGGGTCGAGGTACCGATTCCGACGTTCCCGGAATCGAGGACAGTCAGGAGCGGCGTATTGGATGAGTTCGTAAGCTGGAAGTTCGCAGCAGTGGTCGTTCCCACGCCCTTGACCGAGAGCCGGGCGAACGGAGAGGTCGTTCCCACGCCGAAGTTACCGGTGGTATCGAGGAAGATAGAGGAAGTCGCCGTGAACGTATTGGTAGCGCTGAAGTAGCCGAGCTGGCCGGTGGTACCGGTCAGGAGAGCCTGCTTATTGTTGAACGTGATCCAGTCAGCTGCCGTAAGGAAGCCCTTGGTGGTCGAGGCGGCGGCCTGGCCGTTGGCGTAGTCGAGCGATATGAGACCTGAACCGTTGTCGTTGAAGTCGGCGGCTAGGAAGGTTGCCGCTCCCTTGGTGGCGCCGTCTGCCACCGCGTTGTTGATACCGAGCGCGCCTCCGGTGAAGGTGAGCGGGCTCGATACCGTCGCGTTGCTGAAGCCGCCCGAACCGTTTCCGTAGAGGAGTGAGGAGCCGGTGGTGGCGGGGGCCAAGCCCAGGGAAGTGGTGGAGACCGAAAGCGCGCCTCCGACATTCGAAAGTCCGCTGCCAAGCAAGCTGGTGAAGGTGGAGCCTCCCAGGGTGAAGTTGGTCGTAGCTTCGTTGGTAGTCGTAGCGCTTGAGGCAGTGAGCGTGCCGAGCGTGGTGGCTCCTGAAACGGTGAGATTAGTCGTCGACGCATTCCCCAGACTGGTCTGGCCCGACACCGTAAGACTCGTGAGCGTACCCACGCTCGTGAGACTTGAGTTGACGACATTCGCGGCGAGCGTCGTACCCGTGAGCGTTCCTGCCGGAGCCACCACCGCGTTCGTGGAGACTGCGGTGATGAGGCCCTTGGCGTTGACCGTGAAGCTCGGGATGGCGGTGGATGAGCCGAAGGAGCCTGGGGTTGCGTTGACAGTGGCGAGGGTGAAAGTTGCGGAGCCCGGGCCTGTGGCGGTGCCGTCACCCGTGAGTGCGGTGATGTAGTTGCCGGATGCTTGGAAGCCGAGGGTTGAAGTGGCGACCCATTGAGGCGGAGCTCCTGCACCGAAGGACTGCAAGACCTGGCCTGAGGTGCCGGCTTGGCTGTTGAAGAGTGCGGCACCTGCCTGCGTGATCTCGAACATGCTGGCATTGGTGGATGAGGATACGCGGAACGGATTGGTTCCCCCGAGGCCCGTGACCTGCAGAGTGGTTGCAGGGGTAGTGGTGCCGATGCCGACAGAGCCCGCAAAGTAGTTGATGTCTGAGGTGCCCGCCGCATACACGCCATATCCGTTGGTCACGCCAGTGATCTTCTGCGCCTGCGCATACAGGCCGTATGCATTCGTCACAGTTCCTGACGTTATCGTAGGAGTACGTCCGACCACTCCATATCCGTTGGTTATCGTTCCACCTCCGAGGATACGCACACTAGCGATCGCTCCGTATGCGTTTGTCACGGTACCCGCGTTACTGACTTGTGAGTTTCCATCAAATCCGGTGGCGCCTCCGATCCCCGTATTCGTGACCTCGAACGCAGCACCGTAGGTCATGCTCGAAGTGTTGAAGACGGTAGAGTTCGATGAAGAAAGTAATGCAACGGAAGTGCTGTTACTGCCGTTACCAATAACGAGGTTTCCGCCGAGCTTAACATTGCCCGCCGCGACATGAAGAGCCCACGCGTTCGTAATCGTTGTATTGGTGCTCGCAAGCGGTGCGTTCGCTATATAGAGAGTAGAGGCATCCGTAAGAGTAACCGGGCTCGACGCGACGAGCGTCGGCCTTCCGAAGGAGCTCGCGGCGCGCGTCGCGATAGTGCCAGAACCTGAGGTGTCTGTGAGCGTACTCGCATCTACCGCGAGGTTGAGGCCGGTTGTCGTCCATGAGGCTGCAGATTTCGCGCCACCGATATTCAAAAGTGCGGCAGGTGCGATAACTCCGATTCCGACATTCCCCGTACTAGTGACCGTAAGCAGTCTCGCCTCCGTAGAAGAGGCAATGGCGAATATATCTCCCGTGCCTGCGGTTCCGGTAACGGCAAGTCTTGCCGACGGCGTACTCGTCCCCACTCCCACATTCCCTCCGCTCGTGATGGAGAGTCGCGTGGTATTGCCCGTGATGAGATTCAGCTGGTTGCTGTCGATGGTGCCGAGCGTCGCTGTCGCTCCGAATGAGTTGCCTCCTTGTTTGAAGTAGGTGGTGTCGAGTGCAAGAGATGATGTTGAAACAGTGAGAACTCCTGCAGTATTGGTAAGACCGGTACCAAGAAGTGATGTGAAGGTCGAACCACCGAGCGTGAAGTTGGTCGTAGCTTCGTTGGTAGTCGTAGCGCTTGAGGCAGTGAGCGTGCCGAGCGTGGTGGCTCCTGAAACGGTGAGATTAGTCGTCGACGCATTCCCCAATGTGGTCTGGCCAGAGACCGTGAGCGCCGTGAGGGTACCGACGCTTGTGAGGCTCGAGTTCACGACGTTCGAAGCGAGCGTGGTCCCGGTCAGCGTCCCTGCTGGAGCCACCACCGTACTGGTGGAGACCGCGGTGATGAGGCCTTTGGCGTTGACCGTGAAGACTGGGATGGCAGTTGAGGAGCCGAAGGAGCCTGGGGTTGCGTTGACAGTGGCCAAGGTCGCAGCAGCTGAGCCGGGGCCGGTCGCGGTGACGTCACCGGTGAGTGCGGTGATGTAGTTGCCGGATGCTTGGAAGCCGAGGGTTGAGGTGGCGACCCACTGGATACCGGTGCCGGTGGTCTGGAGGACTTGGCCGTTTGTTCCAGCTGAGGTGTTGCCCGCGTACAGAGCTCCAGTGAGGCCGATGTCGCCTGCCACCGTGAGCGTGCGTCCAGGGGTGGTGGTGGCGATGCCGACGTTGCCAGCTGCAGTAAGTACCATTGCAGCATTTGATGTGGCACCAATAAAGAGATTGCTTGAGTAACGAATACCAAGGTCGGTAGCCGCAGAGCCTGTGAAGTACGCAGATGCGCGACCGAAGTTCTGAACTGAAGCGCCAAGTGCGGAAAGTGAAATAGTTGGGAGTACCGATGCTGTACCACTATCAATATGGAGCTGAGTAGAGGGTGTCGTCGTCCCGATACCGACGAGACCTGCCTGAGTGATAGTTACTTTGTCAGTACCTGCGGTCTGCAAGCGAAGGTTCGCTGTTCCTCCTGCTGAGAACGTAGAGTTTATATATGCGCCACTCGCGTCTGCTCCGAGCTTAATGAGATTATTCCGGCCGGCCACAGCATCGTAGAGCGTCAACGTGCCTCCCGAACCGATAACGGTTGCAATGTTTCCATTTACATCAAGTTTGTTTGTAGGCGTCGTAGTACCAATGCCGAAGTTTCCTGTCGAAGTGAGGTATGCCTGATAGCTAGTCGCGCCGGTAGCATATGCAGTATTCCCGCCCGTAAGTCCGATTCCTCCGAAAGCGCTTACAGAAAGGTCACCCGTTGCCCCTGTGCTTTGACGTGTGAGCGAGAACATCCCCGAACCTGCTCCATTGTCTGCATAAATACCCTGCCCTACGCCTATTGCTGATAATCGCAAGTTACCGGCAGATACATTGAGCTTATCCGCAGGCGTCGTCGTCCCGATACCGACGAGACCTGCGCTTGAGATATACATCTGCGAAACATCGTTCATACGGAAATCGAGCGCCCCGCCGGTCGGCCTGTTAATGAACAGTGACGTACCCGCACTATAGAAGTTCGCACTCCCTGTCGCGAGCGAGCCGCTAAGCGATATGGCTCCGTAGGTGGAACCTCCTCCCCATTCTCCTATCGCTACGTTTCCTGTTCCTGATCCTTGAACTATGAGCTTGCTTCCAGGAGTACTCGTCCCCACCCCCACATTCCCTGACGTATCGATCGTGAGACGCGTGGCGTTGTTGGTCTTGAACTGCAGGAGGTTCGAGTCGTTCGTACCGAGTACAGCCGTCGCCCCAAAGCTGTTCCCTCCCTGCTTGAAGTAGTTGGTGTCGAGTGCCAAGGATGAGGTGGAGACGGTGAGGACACCTCCTGAGTTGGTGAGACCCGTACCGAGGAGCGAGGTGAAGGTCGAGCCTCCCAGGGTAAAGTTCGTTGTCGTGAGCGATGTGGTCGTTGCAAGAGCAGCGGTGAGGTTTCCAAGAGTTGTAGCTCCTGAAACCGTAAGCGCAGTGAGGGTACCGACAGACGTGAGCGAAGAAGTAACAACATTAGAGGCAAGCGTGGTCCCGGTCAGCGTGCCCGCCGGAGCCACCACCGCGTTCGTGGAGACTGCGGTGATGAGGCCCTTGGCGTTGACCGTGAAGGTCGGGATGGCGGTGGATGAGCCGAAGGTGCCGGGGGTTCCGTTGACGGTGGCCAGCGTCGTGGCGATCGAGGTGGTGCCAGAACCGGTGACGTCACCCGTGAGAGTGATGGTCTGGTTGCCGGTGAGGTATGAGACGTTGGAGGCTGCGGTGACGAGGCCTTTGCCGTTCACCGTGACGTTGTTGAAGGTGCCCACGTTTCCGTTGACGGTGGCAAGCGTGAAGGCGGCTGAGCCGGGGCCTGTAGCGGTGCCGTCACCGGTGAGTGCGGTGATGTAGTTGCCGGAGGCCTGCTTCCCGTTGAACGTGATCCAGTCAGCTGCGGTGAGAAAGCCCTTGGAGGTAGAGGCGGCTGCCTGGCCGTTGGCGTAGTCAATTGAGATGTTGCCGGAAGAGGCGTCAAAGTCGTTAGCGTTGAAGGAGGCTGCACCCTTGGTTGAGCCGTCAGCGAGCGCGTTCGCGATACTGATGGTATTTGATGAGATAGAAAGCGGAAGAGTCGCGCTGGTGATGCGATTCTGATACGCAGTCTCCCAGTTCGTGGTGGAAGCAGTGAGCGGTATATTGTATCCACTCGTTAGAGAGAAGACACCTGTGCCTGAGGTATACGTGAGACCGGTAGCGGTTGAGGAGAAGAGACCGCGGACCGTAGAGGAGTCGAGCGTGAGCGCACCACCTGTGTTCAGGAGCCCGGTGCCAGTGAGGTCGGTAAAGGACTCGCCGTTCACGTTGATGCCGGAGGAGAATGTAGCGAGGCCGGTAGTGAGCGAGGTGCTACTCACGAGCAACGTGCCAGCGATGATGCCATTGCCACCGACCGTAAGAGCCTCCGATGCGGTAGTGGTGCCGATACCGAGATATCCGTTTCCATCGATGCGCGCACGCTCCACGCTACCTGTACTGAAAGCGATCACGTTCGCCGTCGGGTGTCCGATACCGGTAGACAGATCCCCGGTCCACGTATAGGAAGGAACGGAAGCTGACGAACCGATGGAACTCACGAGCTGGCGCGCGGTATTGATGCGCAATGCTTCCGTATTATTCGTCTCGAAGACGAGCGCATTGCCGTCATTGGTGCCGAGCGTCGCGGTCGCTCCGAATGAATTACCATCTTGCTTGAAGTACGTGGTGTCGAGAGCGAGGGATGAAGTCGAGATGGTAGCGGTAAGCACGCCTCCCACATTGCTGAGCCCGCTGCCAAGCAAGCTCGTGAAGGTCGATCCGCCGAGCGTGAAGTTGGTGACGCCGAGATTCGTGGAAGTGGCGCTGGTGAGGGTGGTGTTGCCGAGCGTAGTCTGGCCTGAGACCGTCAGGTTAGTCGTCGACGCATTCCCCAATGTGGTCTGACCCGACACCGTGAGACTCGTGAGCGTACCCACGCTCGTGAGTGAGGAGTTCACGATGTTAGAGGCAAGCGTGGTGCCGGTCAGCGTTCCTGCAGGAGCCACCACCGCGTTCGTGGAGACTGCAGTGATGAGGCCCTTGCCGTTGACCGTGAAGGTCGGGATGGCGGTGGAAGAGCCGAAGGTGCCGGGGGTTCCGTTGACGGTGGCCAGAGTGAAGGTTGCGGAGCCCGGGCCAGATGCTGTTCCGTCACCGGTGAGTGCGGTGATGTAGTTGCCTGCTGCGGCGAAGCCAAGTGTACTGGTACTCACCCATTGAATTCCTGTGCCGGTGGTTTGGAGGACTTGGCCGTTTGTTCCGCGGGTGCTATTTCCGTCGTATATGCCACCGCCGCTCACTGAGAGGTCACCGACTACCGTGAGCTTTGCGAACGGGGTGGTGGTGCCGATGCCGAAGTTACCCGCAGACGTGAGCGTAGCACGTGTACCGCCATTCGCGCGGAAGATAAGGTTATTACCGTTGGAGCCAATACCTTGGCCGTTTGCAGCTGTAGAACCGCTGTCTGCGAGCATGAGGTATGAGAAGGTATCGGTTGATTGTATCTGCGCCAAGGCTTGTGCCGAACCATACACATGGAGTGCTGCTGACGGGCTCGTAGTACCAATACCGACGTTGCCACTTGAGGTATTGAACACAACCTTGTCGGTACCATTCACATCAGCAATCGAGACAACGTTCGGTGCAAAATAACGGAACTGACCTCCAGAAACACCACTTGAAGATAGCTGTAAGAATGAATCGTTTGCGGTACGATCGATGGTTATGCCGGCTTGGCTTCCCGCAATCGTAAGAAGTGAACCCGGAGTGGTAGTACCGATACCCACGTTGCCGTTATCGAGCACCTCAAAAGCATTTGTAGGCGTTCCATTTACGTCTGAGGCTATCCGGAATAGTGAGCGCCCCACCTCGGCCGCTTTTGAAGCGAAATAAACCATCGGCGCAGTAGGATCGGTCCAGCCATCTACCTTAAAGGAAGATGCGCCTGTAGAAGCTCGATATACCTCGAGATTTGAAGTTGGAGAGGTAGTACCGATACCGACGTTGCCACTCGTATCGATGGTAAGTCGCGTGGTGTTGTTGGTCTTGAACTGCAGGAGGTTGCTGTCGATGGTACCGAGTACGGCTGTTGCACCAAATGAGTTTCCGTTCTGCTTGAAGTACGTACCATCAAGACCAAGCGCGTTTGACGTTGTGGCGACAGAAAGAGTTCCTGCAGCAAATGAAAGACCCGTACCAACTGTTGCATTGCTGAAGCCACCCGTTCCATTTCCATACAGAAGGCTGTTGCCGGTGGTAGCACCTGCAAAGCCGAGGGTGCTGGTACTCACCCACTGAATTCCTGTGCCGGTGGTTTGGAGGACTTGGCCGGTGGTTCCGCGGGTTGCGTTGTTGTCATAGATTCCTCCTCCACTAATTGAGAGGTCACCGACGACTGTGAGCTTTGCAAAAGGAGTGGTGGTGCCGATGCCGACGTTACCAGCAGCAGTGATCCTGAGCCTCTCGGCTAGGGCGCCTGACGAATTCTGCGTTAAGAATGTAAGCGCTGTGGGTGCTGCAATGCCAGCGTAATCCGCACCGTCAGCGACGACGTTTATATTGGCGACTTCACGGTTGATCAAGGAAGAAGCATCGGAGGTGTAGAAACCGATCTTTGCGACCGTATCTCCATTTACTACGGCAGCGCTCGTATTGCCTATAGCAATCTGGTTCGAACCCGTTGCTCCAGCGATCGACAACAGAGATATCGGCGACGAGGTACCAATACCGACGTTGCCAGCACCAGTTATACGCAGCTTCTCTGTAGACGCAGAAGCCCCAAGACCACTATTGGTGTAGAAGGCCAGGTTGCCTGTGCTACCAGCAGCATCTGTTACGCCAGCAATGCGTGCGTAGGCATTAGCCGCCGCTCCAGCGTTAGCTGAACCGGCGTACCAGTCGATTGAGTGCCCCGCATTCACGGCACTTATTCCTCCTTCTATGCGTAGCGCCCCTGATACCGTACTTACAGAGCCATTGTTTATATCAAGCTTAGCTGCAGGAGTCGTTGTGCCGATACCGACGTTGCCACCCGTCTTTAGAGTAAGCAGGTCACCAACTCCCTGCTGGTCGTAGAAACGCAGGTCGCCAGAGCTTGCTGGGTTATAGATATTCCAATACGAAATATTATCCTTTGCGAAGCTGAGCGTCTTTGCCGCTGAAGCTGGGCCATCGATCCTGATTACCGGAGTCGCTGCATAGACATGCAGCGTTGTACCTGGTGATGTGGTGCCAATCCCGACGTTGCCCGCACTCGTGACAGAGAGCCGTGTCGTATTGCCCGTGATGAGATTCAGCTGGTTGCTGTCGATAGTACCGAGCGTCGCCGTCGCCCCGAATGAGTTGCCTCCTTGTTTGAAGTAGGTGGTGTCGAGTGCGAGTGACGAGGTCGAGACGCTGAGAACTCCTGCAGTATTGGTAAGTCCCGTGCCAAGGAGCGAGGTGAAGGTTGAGCCGCCGAGAGTGAAGTTCGTTGTCGTGAGTGATGTAGTCGTTGCGAGAGCAGCGGTGAGGTTTCCAAGAGTGGTTGCGCCAGAGACCGTAAGCGCCGTAAGGGTACCGACCGAGGTAAGGGAGGAGTTCACGACGTTAGACGCAAGCGTCGTACCCGTGAGCGTTCCTGCAGGAGCCACCACCGCCACTGAGCCTGCTGCGGTGATGAGGCCCTTGGCGTTGACGGTGAAGGTCGGGATGGCGGTGGATGAGCCGAAGGAGCCTGGGGTTGCGTTGACAGTGGCGAGGGTGAAAGTTGCGGAGCCCGGGCCTGTGGCGGTGCCGTCACCCGTGAGTGCGGTGATGTAGTTGCCTTGAGCCTGGTACTGAGGGATGTTGAGGACGTTTGCAGTGAGGGTGGCGGCTCCAGAGGTACCGGTGGTGGTGAGTGAGGTGATCCTGTTCTGGTATGCGGCCTCCCAGTTAGTGGTGGAGGCGGTGAGCGGGATGGTGTATCCAGCGGTTAAGGAGAAGACACCGGTACCTGCGGTGTAGGTGAGGCCGGTCGCCGTGCTTGAGAACAGGCCGCGTGCAGTCGTCGCGAAGTCAGAGATAGTCGCAGCAAGCTGCGTACCTGTGTGGTTCGCGCGGTTGAGGTAGTAGGTGCCGTCCTGGCCGTCGAGGAGGTCGGCGTTGAAACCGGAGCCGCTTCCGGAGAAGGAGGTGGTCGAGACCGACAGAGCTCCGCCGGTATTCACGAGACCGAAGCCGGTGAGGTCGGTGAGGTAGTCGCTCCCTACGCCAAGCGTAGTCGCATACAGCGAGGTAGTGGTCGCGTTCGCAGCCGTGAGGTTGCCGGTCGCGGATATATTGCCGCCAAGCGACAGGTTACCCGAGAGGATTCCGTTGCCTACGACGGTTAGCGCCTCCGCAGGCGTTGAGCTTCCGATCCCGAAGAATCCGTTGCCGTCGATATAGGCACGGCCGACGCCGCCGGTAGCGAATCCGATCAGATTAGAGCCTGCGTGATAGAGGCCGGTCGTAGCGTCCCCTGCGAACGAGAAGCCTGGCGCGCCTACCGAATCGCTTGCACGGAATTGCGGAGCGGTAACGGCGCCTCCGGTAAGCGCGAGATTCGTACCATTATAGGTAAGCGCCGAGCCCGACGTGATGCTCGTACCATTGAAGTACGTCACGCCGTTCGTCGTCTGGGACGCGGCATTGGTGCCTCCGTTCGCGATACCAAGCGTACCGGCAAGCGTAAGCGTGCCCGAAGTGGTGATGGGACCGCCGCTGAAGGTGAGGCCCGTGGTGCCTCCCGAAGCGTCTACGGAAGTTACCGTTCCGCTCGTGAATCCGAGCGTACTAGTACTCACCCACTGTATGCCCGTGCCGGTGGTTTGGAGGACTTGGCCGTTGGTTCCTGCATTGGTGTTTCCTGCGTACAGGGCTCCGGTGAGACCGAGGTCGCCTGCGATGGTGAGGGTGCGGCCGGGGGTGGTGGTAGCGATGCCGATCTTCCCTGTCGCTGAAAGGAAGATGGTCGATGTCGCTGTCAGTGTGTTCGTGCCGTTGTAGTACGGGAACTGACCGGCAGTACCCCCAACCGCAGTCACGGCCGAAGCGCCGTTACCCTGAAGCAGGCCGGAGAGGCTGGAGAAGATAGGAGCGTTAGTGAACGTCTGGGTGCCTCCCCAAGTATTACTGGTGGTGGTACCGGCATAGAGAGGTATGTTCAAGACGTTGGCGGAAAGAGTTGCGGCTCCGGTACCGGTGGTGGTCAGGCTCGTGATGCGGTTTGTATACGCAGTCTGCCAGTCAGTCGTGCTTGCAGTCAGAGGGATGGTGTACCCGCTCGTGAGTGAGAAGACGCCGGTGCCTGCGGTATACGTGAGGCCGGTGGCGGTTGAAGAGAAGAGGCCGCGGACCGTAGTGGAGTCGAGGGTAAGCGCACCACCGGTGTTCACGAGACCCGTACCGGTGAGATCGGTGAAGGACTCGGAGTTAATGCCCAGAGTAGTGGTGTAGAGAGAGGTGGAGGTGGCGTTCGCAAGCGTGGTGTTGCCAAGCGTGGTGGCACCTGAGACCGTCAGGTTAGTCGTCGACGCATTCCCCAATGTGGTCTGACCCGACACCGTGAGACTCGTGAGCGTACCCACGCTCGTGAGTGAGGAGTTCACGATGTTAGAGGCAAGCGTGGTGCCGGTCAGCGTTCCTGCAGGAGCCACCACCGCGTTCGTGGAGACTGCAGTGATGAGGCCCTTGCCGTTGACCGTGAAGGTCGGGATGGCGGTGGAAGAGCCGAAGGTGCCGGGGGTTCCGTTGACGGTGGCCAGAGTGAAGGTTGCGGAGCCCGGGCCAGATGCTGTTCCGTCACCGGTGAGTGCGGTGATGTAGTTGCCGGATGCTTGGAAGCCCAGGGTACTGGTGCTCACCCACTGTATGCCCGTGCCGGTGGTTTGGAGGACTTGGCCGTTTGTGCCTGCTGAGGTGTTGCCGGCAAAGAGGGCGCCGGTGAGACCGAGGTCGCCTGCGATGGTGAGGGTGCGGCCGGGGGTGGTGGTGGCGATGCCGATGTTTCCGGTCGTATCAATTACCAACTGTGCCGTGAGTGCTCCCACCGGGCTAAATATCGCCTTTCCGTTGTGCTGAAGATATGTGTTGCCGTCAGAGAACGGATAGATATTGAACTGGTTCGCGCCGGTATTGTTGTACGCAAAGGTTGCCGCAGGAATCCCGTTATTCGTACTCTGAACGCTCAGGATAGAGCTCGGTGACGACGTACCGATGCCGATGTTACCCGTCGATATCGTTGCGCCCGTGCCTGAAAGGCCGGTTCCGTATATGAGGTTACCGATGTTGAGCTGATTGCTTGCCGTCGAGCTTGCAACAGCGACATCGTTACCGATTGAGATATTATTTGAACCGGTCGTCACTTGATTCAGTGATGCGGTAATAGTGCTGTTGCCAAGGAATACGTTGCGCGCACCTGTCGTGATACTGCGACCAGACTGGTAACCGATGAGGGTATTGAAGTCGGAACCGGTATCAAGGCTCATACCAGCCTGGAAACCAACGAAAGCACCGCCCTGGTTTGAGTATCCTACAGCTCCAAGTCCTGCGCGCGCGCCAATCGCTACCGTAGTCGTTGCTGAAATATTATTCTGTAGCGCAGATGAGCCGATAGCAGTCGCACTGATGCCGGTAGAGCTCAGCAGAGCCGCTGAACCGATAGCCGTATTGCCTGAGGAAACGGTGTTTGCAAAGAGCGCTTCGTATCCAATACCGACATTGTTGTTGCCAGTCGTATTCGCAAGGAGTGCGAGGGATCCAATACCGACGTTAGTTACGCCCGTCGTATTACTCTGCAGGGCTTGCGAACCGATAGCCGTGTTTGCATTCCCCGAAGTATTGGCGCGAAGCGCGAAGAAACCGATTGCGGTGTTATCGCTAGACGATGTCGCAGTAAAGAGCGCCTGGTGTCCGAGAGCAGTGATATGGGTTGCAGTCGTTATTGAGGCGCCGGCAGAAATACCCACGAGGAGGTTATTAAGCGTCGACGAAGCAGTAAGAATCGTCGAACCGGCCTGCTTATAGCCGCTGTACTGGTCGGTGTTTATAAATCCTGCAACATCGAGCTTATAGAGAGGGCTTGTAGTCCCAATGCCGACGTTGCCGCCGGGAAGGACAGTTACGTAGGATGAGAGGCCGCTCGTAGTTCCCTTATTCGCAGCACCCTGTCCATATATCGTGAATGCGTTGGCAGCATTGAACACAAGCCCCGTTCCACCGGATGTCGCAATGGTGGACGTATAGTTACCACCCGGTCCTTCAACGAGACTGACGGCACTCGAACCTGCAGAATAAATGTGAAGTATCGAAAGGGGTGATGTAGTGCCAATCCCCACATTCCCTCCACTCGTAATAGAGAGGCGTGTCGCATTGCCCGTGATGAGGTTCAGCTGATTGCTGTCGATGGTGCCGAGCGTCGCCGTCGCCCCGAATGAGTTGCCTCCTTGTTTGAAGTAGGTGGTGTCGAGTGCGAGGGATGATGTTGATACGGTGAGAGTACCACCAACGTTGCTGAGTCCCGTACCAAGGAGCGAGGTGAATGTTGAACCACCGAGAGTGAAGTTTGTGACGCCGAAGTTAGTAGAGGTGGCGTTCGTCGTCGTACCGCTGGTTGCAGTGAAAGTAGAGAGTGAAGTAGCTCCTGAAACCGTAAGCGCAGTGAGCGTACCGACAGACGTGAGTGAAGATGAAACAACATTGCTTGCAAGTGTCGTGCCGCTAAGTGTTCCTGCTGGAGCCACCACCGCGTTCGTGGAGACTGCGGTGATGAGGCCCTTGCCGTTGACGGTGAAGGTCGGGACTGAGCTGGCACCTCCGAAGATACCCACGTTGGTGTTGACTGTGGCCAGGGTAAAGGCGGCTGAGCCCGGGCCAGATGCTGTGCCGTCACCCGTGAGTGCAGTGATGTAGTTGCCTGAGGCTTGGAAGCCGAGGGTTGAGGTGGCGACCCATTGTATGCCGGTGCCGGTGGTTTGGAGGACTTGGCCGTTTGTTCCGCGGGTGCTATTTCCGTCGTATATGCCGCCGCCGCTCACTGAGAGGTCACCGACCAGAGTGAGCTTTGCAAACGGGGTGGTGGTACCGATGCCGATGTTGCCCGAACTATTAATCGTCATCTGCTGTGCACCGCTGGTATTGAAACGTATCACGCCGTTACCAACGGTAATGGAGTTGTTAGAGGTGTAGGAAAGTATTGAACCACCCGCATTACTAAGACTAAGAGATGGATTAATTGTATCGCCATACAAGAATCCTCCTGTTGAAAGAGCGATGTTGCCCGCTACGTCTAGCTTCTGGCTTGGAGTGGTGGTGCCGATGCCGACATTGCCATTATCAAGAATTGTAAACAATGCTGTATCCAAAGAGTTTGTGGTCTGGAAGTTTGTAGTAGCCGACGTGTTTCCAAGACCTTTTACAGTAAGACGTGCGAACGGCGACGTAGAGCCAATACCTACCTGTCCACCTGTGAGGAAACTCATTATTTCGGTTTGCGTACCGTTAGAGGCTGTTCCCGTAATCGAACCTCGATAGAGACCGCCCGAGTTAGATCGAATTCCATATCGTATAGCATCTTGTGCTACCGCTGATCTAGAGAAACTGATTCCTTGATCTACGTTAATTGCACTCGGAACACCGACTGTTAGAAGGTAGTTAGGAGTAGTTGTCGCAATACCGACGTTGCCTGTAGTTGAAATCCAAAGCGCAGAAGAGGTGGACGTAGGACTGATCGACGAGCCGCCCAGACCAGGTGTAAAGCCGATGCCACCAAATGCTGCTATCTGTAGTGAGGCAGAGGAAACGTCATCCTTGCGTGAGAATCCGAATAGTCCAGAACCGTTGACTGGATTAACAGCGCTAATAAGCGGTGATGCAGAACTTATGCGGAGATTACCCGCCACATCAAGTTTATCGCTTGGCGTGCTGGTACCAACTCCCACATTCCCTCCACTCGTGACAGAGAGGCGCGTCGCATTGGCCGTGATGAGATTCAGCTGATTAGCGTCGATAGTACCCAGAGTAGCGGTTGCACCGAAGCTGTTCCCTCCTTGCTTGAAGTACGTGGTGTCGAGTGCCAAGGATGAGGTGGAGACGGTGAGGACGCCTCCTGAGTTGGTGAGACCCGTACCAAGGAGCGAGGTGAAGGTCGAACCACCGAGCGTGAAGTTAGTGACACCGAGGTTGGTGGAGGTGGCGTTCGCGAGACTTGTATTCCCTGAGACCGTGAGACTCGTGAGCGTACCAACACTAGTGAGTGAGGAGTTCACGACGTTAGACGCAAGCGTGGTGCCGGTCAGCGTTCCTGCAGGAGCAACCACCGCGTTGGTTGAGACTGCGGTGATGAGGCCCTTGCCGTTCACCGTGAAGGTCGGGATGGCGGTGGATGAGCCGAAGGTGCCGGGGGTTCCGTTGACGGTGGCCAGCGTCGTGGCGATCGAGGTGGTGCCAGAACCGGTGACGTCACCCGTGAGAGTGATGGTCTGGTTGCCGGTGAGGTATGCGTTGGTGTCGACCGAAAGAACACCTGAGGAATCCGTCTTAACGAAGCCTGCGGTCGCGAGATTTGAGAGCGTAGTGATGTTCTGAGAAGTGTTTACGTTGAAGCTGCCTGCGGAATACGTGAGGCCGGTGCCTGCGGTGGTGGTAGCGACCCACGTCGGAATGCCGGCGACAAGCGCGAGGACCTGGCCGTTAGATCCGGGAGTCGTCGTCGCAAGCGCTGACGAACCATTTCCATAAAGGACGGCTCCAGAAGTGATAGTGGACCAGCCGGTGCCGCCATTTGTCACTGGCAAGACGCCCGAGACCTCGGAGCCAAGAAGTACGTTGCTTGCTCCGACGACACCGCTTGAGGCGTGAAGGACGCCAGTCAAAGAGCCGAGGGTGACCGTACCTGCGGTAGTGATGCCGCCACTAAAGGTCTGGAGAGCGCTCCAAGAATTGGCGCTCGTCGTGCTCACGATGAGCGGGATGTTGAGGACGTTTCCGGTAAGCGTTGCCAGGCCGCCTGAGCCGTTCGTGGTAAGAGACGTAATTCTATTGGCATACGCAGTCTGCCAGTCAGTCGTGCTTGCGGTCAAAGGAATGGTGTAGCCGCTCGTAAGGCTGAAGACGCCGGTGCCTGCGGTATAGGTAAGGCCGGTGGCGGTTGAGGAGAAGAGGCCGCGTGCGGTTGTGCTGAAGTCGCTGATGGTTGAAGCAAGCTGCGTACCGGTGTGGTTCGCGCGGTCGAGGTAGTAGGTGGAGTCCTGGCCGTCGAGGAGGTCTGCGTTGAAGCCTGAGCCGCTTCCGGAGAAGGAGGAGGTCGCGACGGAGAGGGTGCCGGTGGTGAGCGTAAGGCCGGTGCCCAGCGTGACGGAAGAGAGCTGCTTGGCGCCATTAGCGTAGGTAAGAGTATTTGCCGTAAGGCCGTTGTCGATAAGCTGGCCGAACGTACCCGTACCTGAAATGAGCGCATTGCCGCCTACTGAGAGCGCTGCCGAAGGACTCGTCGTCGCGATGCCGAGCCTCGTCGAGATATACTCCTGTCCACTCACTTCGAAGATGCTGTTAGTGGTCGAGGTCGCATTCGTCCCCACGAGGAGTACGTTCGAAGTATCGATAGGGTAGATCAGATTTGTAGACGTAGCGAAGACGCCGTCGCCGCTGCCGCCGGCTCCTATCGTCTGATCGATTCCCCAAGCCGGGAATCCAGCCTGCACTTTCAGCACCTGCCCGGAAGAACCGACCGGAAGCTTCGCGAGGACCCCGCTGTTATCGGCATAGAGGATATCGCCGGGACTATAGCTCGCGAAGCCGGTGCCTCCGTTTGCGCTCGGGAGCGTGCTCGTCACGTCGGTCGAGAGATCGATGAGCGCGGTTCCCACCGTTCCGGCAGTAGCCTTGAGGAAGCCGGACAAAGAACCGATGCTGAGCGAATTCACGTTCGCAGCCCCGGTGGTCGTGAGACTCGCCGCTGATACCGAGCCTGAGATTGCGGCGTTGCCCGCAACCGTAAGACGTTCCGGAGGCGAGGTGGTGCCGATGCCGAAATTCCCGTTGGTAAGGAACGTTGCGACCGTCGCATTACTCGTAATGATATTGAGCGGATTGACGTCCGTAGTGCCGAACCTTGCCGTCGTACCGAAGGCATTTCCTCCCTGCTTGAAGTACGTGGTGTCGATCGCAAGCGATGAGGTGGAGACGTTGAGCGTGTTCCCTGTCCAGGTTAGGCCCGTACCTGCGGTGATGCGGGTGGAGGGAGTCTGGTAGAAGGAGTCCCAGTTGGTGGTGGAGGCGGTGAGCGGAATGGTAAAGCCGGGAGCCACCGAGAGCGTGCCCGCGCTGAAGGCAAGCGGTGAAGAGACGGTGGCAGCACCCACAGTCCCGTTATTTCCATACAAGAGACCTGAGAGTGAGCCGATGGTGAGATTAGTCGTCGACGCATTCCCCAATGTGGTCTGGCCAGAGACCGTGAGACTCGTGAGCGTGCCAACACTAGTGAGTGAGGAGTTCACGACGTTGCTTGCGAGCGTCGTACCCGTGAGCGTTCCTGCCGGAGCCACCACCGCGTTCGTGGAGACTGCGGTGATGAGGCCCTTGGCGTTGACGGTGAAGGTCGGGATGGCGGTGGATGAGCCGAAGGAGCCTGGGGTTGCGTTGACAGTGGCGAGGGTGAAAGTTGCGGAGCCCGGGCCTGTGGCGGTGCCGTCACCCGTGAGTGCGGTGATGTAGTTGCCGGATGCTTGGAAGCCCAGGGTACTGGTGCTCACCCACTGTATGCCCGTGCCGGTGGTTTGGAGGACTTGGCCGTTTGTGCCTGCTGAGGTGTTGCCGGCAAAGAGGGCGCCGGTGAGACCGAGGTCGCCTGCGATGGTGAGGGTGCGGCCGGGGGTGGTGGTGGCGATGCCGATGTTGCCGCCAAGGAACACTCCGGCTGGCCCGCTACCGTTCTGCTGTATCAGGAACGCAGTACCGGAC
The DNA here is from genome assembly GCA_040388985.1 of Patescibacteria group bacterium. Classification (GTDB taxonomy): domain Bacteria; phylum Patescibacteriota; class Minisyncoccia; order Phycocordibacterales; family Phycocordibacteraceae; genus C7867-001. The sequence goes on from JAZKAU010000003.1 coordinate 143,356, forward strand.
GAAGTTGATGATGCAGAGAGTTGAGCTGAAGGAGTTGTTGTCCCGACGCCAAAGAATCCGGTAGCAGCATCGAATCTAGCCATTTCGGACGGCGTAGCACCAAATCCATAGAATGAGATGTTTCTCCCTGCACTTGCACTCGTATTGATAATGCGTAGGTTTGTTTGATTCGCCTGTAAGTACGCAGTATTAGCGGTTACTCCAACAGTATTAGCGGTATATGCCGTTCCGACTGAACCAAGTGTAATTCCTACACCGGCTGCGCTCTGTGCCGTAATCACCGGACCCGAGTTTGTACCGTTCAAGAAGTTCATTACTAGAATTCCCCTTTGAGAGTTTGCTGCTAGAGAGATACCTAAGCCATGTCCTGAAAGCGTCGTCGTACCTATCCCGACACCCGTGGTGGTAAAGATGTCACCGCTTACAGAAAATAGAGACTGCGGCGTACTCGTCCCCACCCCCACGTTCCCTGACGTGTCGATCGTGAGACGCGTGGCGTTGTTGGTCTTAAGCTGAAGAGCGTTGTTGTCGATGGTACCGAGTACAGCCGTAGTACCGAACGAGTTCCCGTTCTGCTTGAAGTACGTAGTGTCGAGCGCAAGTGATGAGGTGGAGACGTTGAGCGTGTTCCCTGTCCAGGTTAGGCCCGTACCTGCGGTGATGCGGGTGGAGGGAGTCTGATAGAAGGAGTCCCAATTAGTCGTGCTTGCAGTCAGAGGAATGGTGTATCCGCTCGTGAGCGAGAACACGCCGGTGCCTGCGGTATAGGTGAGGCCGGTGGCGGTTGAGGAGAAGAGGCCGCGGACCGTAGTGGAGTCTAGGGTGAGCGCACCACCGGGGTTCAGGAGTCCGGAGCCGAGCAGGCTCGTGAAGGTCGAACCCCCCAGCGTGAAGTTAGTGACACCGAGGTTGGTGGAGGTGGCGTTCGCAAGCGTGGTGTTGCCAGACACCGTGAGACTCGTGAGGGTACCCACGCTCGTGAGTGAGGAAGAGACCACGTTGCTGGCAAGCGTGGTACCCGTGAGCGTTCCTGCAGGAGCCACCACGGCGTTCGTGGAGACTGCAGTGATGAGGCCCTTGCCGTTGACCGTGAAGGTCGGGATGGCGGTGGAAGAGCCGAAGGTGCCGGGGGTTCCGTTGACGGTGGCCAGCGTCGTGGCGATCGAGGTGGTGCCAGAACCGGTGACGTCACCCGTGAGAGTGATGGTCTGGTTGCCGGTGAGGTATGAGACGTTGGAGGCTGCGGTGACGAGGCCTTTGCCGTTCACCGTGACGTTGTTGAAGGTGCCCACGTTTCCGTTGACGGTGGCAAGCGTGAAGGCGGCTGAGCCCGGGCCTGTGGCGGTGCCGTCACCGGTGAGCGCGGTGATGTAGTTGCCCTGAGCCTGGTACTGAGGGATGTTGAGAACATTTGCAGTGAGGGTGGCGGCTCCAGAGGTACCGGTGGTGGTGAGTGAGGTGATCCTGTTCTGGTATGCGGTCTCCCAGTTAGTGGTGGAGGCGGTGAGCGGGATGGTGTAGCCGCTCGTGAGGCTGAAGATGCCCGTGGAATTGTCATACGTGAGGCCGGTGGCAGTCGAGGAGAAGAGGCCGCGTGCGGTTGTGCTGAAGTCGCTGATGGTGCTCGCGAGCTGCGTACCGGTGTGATTCGCGCGGTTGAGGTAATACGAACCGTCCTGGCCGTCGAGGAGGTCGGCGTTGAAGAGCGAGCCGGAGCCTGAGAAGGAGGAGGTTGAGACGGAGAGCGCCCCACCAACGTTCGAAAGTCCGCTGCCGAGCAAGCTGGTGAAGGTTGAGCCGCCGACATTAATGCCTGACGTGAATGTCTGCAGTGCGCTCCATGTGTTCACGCTCGTCGTGCTCACGATGAGCGGGATATTGAGCACGTTGCCGATAAGCGTGGCGAGACCACCTGAGCCGTTGGTGGTAAGGCTCGTGATCCGATTCTGATACGCTGTCTCCCAGTTAGTAGTCGAAGCAGTGAGCGGGATGGTGTATCCGGGAGTCAGGCTGAATACTCCCGTAGAGTTGCTATAGGTAAGGCCCGTCGCTATCGAGGACAAGAGACCTCGTGCGGTCGAGGAGAAGTCGCTGATGGTACTCGCAAGCTGGGTTCCGGTGTGATTCGCGCGGTTCAGGTAATACGAACCGTCCTGGCCGTCGAGGAGAGCTGCATCGCCGCCGGAGAAGGACGTGGTAGCCAGACTGAATACGCCGGTCGAATTGTCATAGCTGATCGGTCCGGTTGCGCTCAGCAATCCGCGCAGGTAGGAATCCGAGGCTCCGTTCAGCGTGTTGCCGCTCCACGAGAGATTCGTTCCAGCCGTGATGCGCGATGATGGCGTCTGGTAGAACGAGTCCCAGTTAGTAGTCGAAGCAGCGAGCGGGATGGTGTAGCCGGGCGTGAGAGAGAAGACGCCGGTGGAACTTGCGTACGAGAGGCCGGTGGCGGTTGAGGAAAGCGCACTGCGTGCGCGCGCGTCGGTGTAGTACAGATTGGAACCTTCCGCGAGATTAGTCGTGGACTTGGTAGTAAGCCAGGTATCTGCAGAAGTAGTAGAGAATGAATTGCCGAGGAAGTATGTGGAGTCGAAGCCATCGAGAAGGTCGGCGTTGAAGCCTGAGCCGCTTCCGGAGAAGGAGGTAGTGGAGACCGACAGAGCTCCGCCGGTATTCACGAGACCGAAGCCCGTGAGGTCGGTGAAGTAATCGCTTCCGATTCCCAGGATCGTCGTAAAGAGAGAGGTAGTCGTAGCCGAATCTGCAGTAAGATTCGTCACCGCTGCGTCGGTACCCGTGATATGCGTGGCGAACAGGTTGGTGCTCGTAGCATTCGTACTCGTCGCGTTGGTGAAGGTCGCATTAGTCGCCGTCAGATCCGCGATCACGGCCGTGGTGATATTCGCGAGCGTCGCCGTGAAGGAACTGAGTACGGCATTCAGGATAGTGCCGGTCGTCGCGAAGAAGTTCGTGGTGGTCGCATTCGTAGTCGTCGTGTTCCCGAATATCGCATTCAGCGCCGAGAGCGTATCGAAGCTGCCGGAAGTAGCGTGCAAGAGCGATGCGAAGAGATTCGTAGACGTCGAATTCGTGAAATTCGAATTAGTGCCCGAGAGGTTCGTGATGGCGCCATTCGTGCTCGCGAGATTCGGAAAAGTGGACGTCGCCGTCGTCGAAGCTGCCGTGAAATAGGGCGCGCTGACCGCGCTGCCGGAAGAAAGATTCGAGACCGTAAGCGTTCCTGCGGTAAGGGTGCCGCTTACCGTGAGATCACCCGTGACGCTCGTCGTTGCGAGAGACGATGCGCCTGCAGCAAGCGTTCCGGTCGTCGTTGAACCGATGGTCGCCGTGTCTGCGGTCAGGTTCGTGAACCGAGCATTACCGCTCTGGATATCGACATTCGTGAGCGTCGCGCCGTCGCTTGATACGCCGCCCCCTGAACTGCTTCCGCCTCCTCCCCCGCCGCCACTTGGACGATTACGTAGCGTCGCGTCGATGCTCTCCGTCACGAAGGGGCGCACGATAGCGAGAACCGCTTCTTCCGAAAGCGCACCGATGACGCTCTGCGGGAAGAGATTCTGAACGATATTCTGGATGACCGTCGTGTGCGATACAGAACTCACAGACGTCGAAGCCGCATATGACGCCGTATCCGCAGGAGTGAACGCTACGGTATTGGTCTGACCGAACGGTACGACAGACAGGCCTGGCGCCAGGCTCGGCGGCGTTACCGCGCCCGCGATCGCACGGATACCGGTATCGATGAGCGAGCGGGCGAGCCGGGATCCGCCGATGAGCAGATGTGCGAGCGCTCGCTCGAGCGAAGCGGGCACTGACGTGAGTGCGCTCGCTGCGAGCTGGCTCGATGCCGCGTACCCGCTCCCTGAAGCCTGTACCGCGCTTGCAAGAGCGCCAGCTCCTACATGCGCCCTGGGCGACACTACGGCGACAGTCACATCTGCTGCTTCATAGAGATTTGCGCCTGCTTCGCCACCATGCTCGATGAGCGCGAGATACTGCGTGCCGATGTTCTGAACCGGTTCAAGAAGCGCCTGACCGCTCCGGACTTGAGCTGTCGTGACTGAACCTACAAAGGCGAGCGATGAATCCGTCCACGTCTGCGCAAAAGAATCATTAGCTGCAGCAAGCATGGACGGCGCGTCCGCTGCAGTGGCGCCCACGGCCTGTCCTGCTACATACACGTAGCCGAGCAGTTCGCCCGCGACGCGCGGCGACGCGTCAGTCCATGCGTAGACTGCCTGCGCGTACGCAGCCGTAAGCGAGTCAGCGTAACGCGGCATCGACACCACGGTGTCGCGCGCAGAAGCTGCAGTCGCAAGAGCACTATCACCCGTTCCCTGTACCGTAGCGAGATATATATTCCCGATATTCTTGCTGAGCGCGAGTGCATCCGTTCCGATCTCTACATATGCTTTCGCCACTGTTCGCGCGCTGTCCCGAAGTGCGCGCAGTGGATGCATCGCGATCGCCTGCAGAGACGTTATGCGCGCACGCGCGATGTCAGCGATGCTCGCGCCTGAAGCGGTAGCGACATCGACTGCGGCGGGATATGCGTTCGTATAGGTGCCGGTCGCGAACGCGACATCATGCGAGAGTACGCCAGCGTCCGGTACGACGAGCAGAGGAGCAGCATTCTGCGCAACGCGCGTATCACTCGGTCGGAACGATGATGGCAACTCTGAAAGATGCTGCACCAGAAGCGCTACTCGCAGCGCCGTGTCAGGAAGGTTCGAGAGCGCCTCTTGTACCTGCGGAGACACCGACGCATACGCACTGCCTGCGACGAGCACGAGCGTGACTGCGGCGGCGGCAAGTGGCGCATGTACGCGCGTGCGCATCGGGCTTAAGACGGGAACGCGTTGCGGTGCTGCGCCGTTCGGGGTCCGTTCTTCACGCACTAACTTGACTGTCGGCGTAGATAGTTTCTGCTGAGCTAAGAGATATTCCTGCGAACGCGCCGCGGCTATCTGTGCAGTAAGTTCGATCTTGCGCTGCCGCTGGTCTTGAATGAATTTCTCGAGCGAATCCCTGTCAACGAGCCAGGCGCGTCCGACCTGTGCACCTTGTATCTTTTTCGAACGACAGAGGCGTGCGAGATAATCCGGATTGTATCCGGAAATGGTTGATGCTTCTTTCGTTGAGACTAACGAAGAGGAGAGGATGTTTTTAGAAAGATCAGGCATGTCGGATATCCGAATTACCTAAATAATAGCTTGCTATTTCGTAATGCTCTCTATCGCGCGTGGGGATAAGATTCTGAAAAATTCTATGCCATGAACGTTCGCAAAAAATCTTCACTCGTTGAAGGTTCATGCAGAAAATGAAAGGAGTTCGATCGCGCATAGTTGCCGGAATTTCGGTTTGCGTGCAACTTTGATCTTCTTGAACGGACAACTTGAGAGAACCTTTGCTGCTTTATTCCGTCTGATCAGGACTACAGACCTTCCTAACGAGCGAGAAACCTACCTATGGCAGAAGTTCCGGGGGTGATTCGAGCAACGCGTACTGACGACCGCTACCGAAAAAGTAATACCATAGTCAAGAATATAGCTTATAGATACTAGCGATATCGGAAATACAACGGCTGAGGCAATACATATCTTGGGTTCGTGGGTGAAATGATGGCGACAAGAAAGGTTACGGAGGAGAAGCCGGAAAGATTCGAATACAAGTAAGTTGTGATTATGTTTGTTTGCGCTGACTCTTTTTTGGACCCGATAGTGATGCTCTGATTCCTGCTATAAATGCTGAAGATCATTAGATATTCCTTTGAGCGAGAACAAACGCTAAAGATTATTAAAATAGAGACGAATTCGTCTCTATTTTAATAATTATTGTTTCTTGTCTATACGAGACAAGAAAAGCCTATTATAAGCTATCTAGAAAAGACTCTGTTGCCGACGAGAAAATTAATTATCGCGTTGTTACCCGCCAGCGTTTTCACGTATACGTCCGCATATCCGGATCCTATGACAGCAATAACGATTGCTATCAGTGCAATCGCAAGGAACAGAGCGATGACTGGAGCATTGGACCGTCCTGAGAGACGCTCCCTCTTGAATTTAGGTTTGCGACCTTCTTTGCGCTTTTGTTGCACGGGAACTATCTTTTCAGGGGCGCTTGGCGAGCCTACGCGCCGAATAGGGATAATATCGGCTGCCTCCTCTTCGACAATCTCCTCATCAGGCTCGAGTTGCGTATCTATGCGGTGTAGCGGTACGGCGACCTCTTCAGCGTACGAGACTTCTCTACTGTCTTCGTACCCGGTCTCTGGCGCCCCCGCTTCTTCTTCGATGTACTGAGCTACGTCTTGATTCCGATTCTCCACAATCGGCTCTATAACGGCCGGAGTTGGTGCCGTCTGCTTCTGATCGAACCATTCCTTCCACGCTGTCTGCATGTCAGTAAGCGTGTCTTCAGGGGTTTCCGGGATATCTTCTTCCTCTATTACAGGCGTTTTAAGCTCTGGGACGAGAGCAACTGGCTCGGAGGTGTATACCGGCGGCTCCCACGTTGAAAGCGTTTCCGGAGTCGCCGTATCGCTCTGTGAGCCTACCGGAGCTGATGTTTCGCGTGCCTGCTCGACTTGCCTTACTTCTTCCGCGCCAAAACGATGTGCACGGATGGAAGGCTCGTATACATACCAGCCACGACCCACCATCTTCGCATCGATATGACCTTCGCGGCAAAGCTGGCCGACATAATCTTTGGCATACCCAGTAATCTCTGCCGCCCGCTTAGACGAGATATACGTCTTGTCCCCTATAGTTATTTCATCCATGCAGTAAGTATATACGTTTCTCGTCTCGTTTGGAGTAGGTTGTTCACACAACAAGAAGCGTAGTCATATATGGACTTCGTAAGTCCATATATGACTAAACCGCTCTCATTTCTGAGGGCGGTTTCGTGCCTGCTTTCCGATCTACGTATGATTGACCTGTCTCCTAGCTTATTGTCGCAATGCTTCGACAATAAGCTCGCGGAGGATGGCGGGATTCCCGGCGCCTTTCATGGCCTTCATAGACTGCCCCAGGAGGAACTGGAGGCTTGCCTCCTTCCCTGCCTTGAGCTGTGCTACCGCCTCGGGGTTCGCGGAGATGACTCCTTCTACCGCAGCTCGCAAAGCTTCGGTGTCGCTTACCTGCAGAAGACCGTGAGCCTCCGCAACGCTGCGCGCTGATCCGCCTTCGGTGTAGAGAATGACGAGCACGTCTTTCGCGCCGCGCGAAGAGAGGTCACCTGCGTGCGCCATGCGTACGAGCTCGACGAATGCCTCGCTTGTGACTTTGCCGAATATATTCTCAGCGTCCTCGCTCTTAGCGGCGAGTCCTTTGAGGTCCGAGACGAAATAATTAGAAGCGAGCGTAACGAGTTCGCGCTCTGCACCGATACCCGCAAGTACGGTGTCGAAGTAGGCAGCATCGCGCGCGTCAGCGCGTATGAGTTCTGCATCGCTCTCTTTGACGCCAAGAGATGCGTAGCGCGTGGCGCGCGCAGTCGGCAGCTCCGGAAGCGATGCTGCCAGTGCTGCGTCGCTCCACTGCGGGATCTCGCTGCGTACTATCTTAGGCAGATCAGGCTCCGGGAAATAGCGGTAGTCAGCGCTTCCCTCCTTGGTGCGCTGGCGGAAGGTCTCCTGCTTGGTCTCGTCCCAGCCACGCGTCTCTTGCTCTACGGAACCCCCCTCCTCGATGAGCTTCGTCTGACGGGCGATCTCGAATTCGATAGCGCGTTCCACCGACCTGAATGAATTGAGGTTCTTCACTTCCACTTTCGTTCCGAAGTTCTCATCTGTAGATACGCTGATGTTCGCCTCGATGCGCATCTCCCCTTTCTCGAGATTGGCGTGGGAGGCGCCGAGCGTGCGCAGCAGAAGCTGCAACTCGCGGGCGAAGCGACCGGCAGTCACTGAGTCATGTATGGCAGGGTCGGTGACGAGCTCCATGAGCGGCACGCCGGCACGGTTGAAATCGACTTCGCTCGTACTCTCCGCTCCTTCGTGAGAGGAGCGCGCCGTGTCTTCTTCCAGGTGCACGCGGGTTATCGGAATGCCTGCGAGCGTGCCGCCCTGGACCAGCGGATACTCGTACTGGCTTATCTGGTATCCCTTCGGGATGTCGGGATAGAAATAGGATTTGCGGTCGAACTCGGTATAGTCGGCAAGCGTGGAGCCGAGTGCCGAACCCACCTGCAGCACCTTGTGAATCGCTTCGCGGTTGGCGGCGGGAAGCGTGCCTGGGTGCGCGAGACAGACCGGGCAGACGTTCACGTTCGGACGGGACTCCTCAGGATCGTTGAGGCAGCGGCAGAACATCTTGGTTTCGGTTGCGAGCTCAGCATGGACTTCGAGGCCGATGGTGGGGCGAAACGACGACATATAGTACCTAGTAAACAGGACAGGGCGTGACAGCGCAACCGTGCATAGAGAAATCGGACCGGGCGCCAGAGGCGCCCGGTCCGATTTCTCACCTGTATTTCGAATTATTTCCCCGCACGAAGCTCCTTCACGAGGTCGTCGGAAAAGGACTTGAGGAGGTCCTCGTCGATGATAGAGAGCGGCTGGACCGGCTTGCCGCTCGCTTCCTGGAGCTCCGTCATCTTTTTCGCGAGTTCCTCGGGAGTAAGCAAGTCCACCTTGGACAAGACGACTATCTCGCGCTTCCCTACCAGCTCCTTACCGAAGGATTCCAGCTCGGCTCGTATGGCCCTATAGCTTGCGGCAACGTCTTCTTGTTCAGCCGAGACGAGATGCGCTATAAGTACGGTGCGTTCTATGTGGCGGAGAAATTTCGAACCGAGACCTCGTCCTGTCGAGGCACCTTCGATAAGTCCAGGAATATCGGCAACGAGATAGCCATACAAGTCGCCGAGATGCGGGTCGAGCGTCGTAAAGGGATATGCACCTACTTTTGAGCGAGCTCGGGTGAGCGCGTTTAGGAGCGATGACTTGCCCGCATTCGGGAATCCGACGAGGCCCACATCGGCGATTATCTTGAGCGTTATCCGGATATCCCCTGCCTGGCCCGCTCTGCCGGGAGTATTCTGCTCAGGATTCTGGTTCTCGGCACCCTTGAAATGAGCGTTGCCGAGACCGCCCTGACCACCCTTGAAGATGACCGTCTGCTCCCCTTCGGTGAGCACCTCGAAGGTTTCCTTGGTAGTCGCGTTCTGGATGAGCGAGCCGATAGGGACTTTGAGCACCGTATGCTTGCCGGAAGCCCCGTGCTTATTATTCCCTTCTCCCGGAAAGCCGTGCTCGGCCTTGAATTTCTTCGAGAACTGGTAGCTTGCGAGCGCTCCCAGGTCCCGAACGCCCTCGATGACGATGTCACCGCCGCGGCCCCCGTCGCCGCCCGCAGGACCCCCATGATCCTTCCCCTTCATATGCAGCCAGCGCACGACGCCGTCGCCGCCGCGGCCCGCAGTCGCGTGAATAGTGATCTCATCGATGAATGCCATATATCAGCACCCTACCATATATAGGTAGAGTCATATAGCGCTATGGCTCGAATCCCAATTTCCCAAGACTACGGTACGTTGACAAGCAGGAATATACAGAGTAAAGTCTACTCAGCTGCCAACTCGGCCGCAACTACAGTAGCGAGATTTCGCCACTATTTATTAAGTCCGACCACTCTTGGTCCGACGCAGATACGTTAGAAGAAGCCCGATAGGTAAGGCCTCTTTTCCGTATCACTGTAATCACAGAATCTTATGGTTCATCAGAATACTTCAGCACGTACGCTGAAGCCCATACATCAGCACGAGACAAATCGGCACGTAAAAGCGCCAGTAGTCTATTCGCCGTCATCTCCCGAGTCAAATACGGTACGTATCATCCCACTTGGAGGTGTTGAAGAAATCGGTCGGAATATGTGCGTAGTCGAGACTGGCGATGACATATTCATTGTTGATGCAGGTTTTCAATTCGTATCCGAAGACGAGAATCCAGGCATTGATTATCTTCTTCCAAATATTTCCTATCTCGAAGAAAACGCCGATCGTATTCGTGCAATTCTTGTTACCCATGGCCATCTCGATCATGTTGGTGCAATTCCCTATATCATGGGGCGCATCGGCAATCCTCCAATATATACCCAGCGTGTAAGTGCAGTGATCATTAAAAGGCGCCAGGAAGAGTATCCGGAGGCGGGACCACTAACTATCGTCGAGGTTGAGAATCATTCGCGTCATGCTATTGGCAAGACACATGTGCAATTCTTTCCCGTCACTCACTCAATTCCTGACTCAGTAGGAGTTGCTATAGAAACCGCGCATGGAAATGTCGTGTTTACCGGCGATCTGAAACTTAATCATAATAACGGCATACCTGCGCCCCATGAGGTTGCAACGTGGTCGGCCATAGGGGCTCAGAAAAACCTTTTATTTGTCGCGGACTCAACAAACGCCGATAGCCCTGGGTTTTCCATTCCCGAACACCTGGTCCAACAGAACATTAATGAGATTATGGAGGGAATACATGGCCGCCTCATCATTGGCGTTATCTCTACACAGCTGGAGCGCATGATAAACACTATCGCCACTGCCGAACGATTGGGCAAGAGAATTGTTCCTGTTGGTAGGTCTATTCAAAACAATATCGAGATCGCTCAGAGAACGGGATTGCTTGCGCCCAGGCCGGGTACGATTGTACAACCTCAGGATATCGCAAACTATCCATCTGATAAGATGGTCGTTCTTGCAACTGGTGCGCAAGGAGAAGAATTCGGTGCTCTGACCCGCATTGCTACTAAACAACATAAATATGTTGCGTTTACTAACCGAGATACTGTGATTCTCTCGTCCTCGGTTATTCCTGGAAATGAACTCTCAGTGCAAAGACTTAAAGATCTGCTCTGTCGTCACAACGTATCACTCATTCATTATCGTTCAAGTGATGTGCACTCAAGCGGTCACGGGAATGCTGATGAATTGGTCTGGCTGAATCAGCAAGTCAATGCAAAATTCTTCATGCCGTGTCATGGATATTACTCTAAGACCGTGGCACATGGCAAAATTGTTGAACAAGCGGGACGTGCTAAAGAAAGCATCATTATTGCTGATAATGGGATGGTTATCGATATCGTGAATGGAATGAGGCTTGATATACATTCACAGAAAGTCCCGAACGCCCCTAGTACTGTAGATGGATTTGCCGTAGGCGATCGCCAAGAGCTCGTTATTCGCGATCGCCAAGAGCTCGCAAAGGATGGGATGTTCGTAATAGCAGTGACTATCGATGGTAAAACGGGAAAACTTCGCAAATCACCTGATATTATCTCGCGAGGATTCGTATATTTGCGTGAATCGCAAACATTGCTCCAAGAATCTCGCATGCTAATTAAGAAAGTCGCTGAAGAGGCTTCTAGAGGTAGAGAAATAGACACGGATCATATTCGAGATAAGGTTGCTGATGCTGTCAGCAGGTACCTGTTCCAGAGGACCAATAAATCTCCGATTGTTACTCCAGTGGTCGTATCTGTTTAAACCCTGATCCACTCAGCTGGCGTATATATAGCGAAAGATGCGGATAGAAAGTTTCTCTCTAAATTAACGTTGATATTCAAAGACGTCGCAAGGGTCTCCCGCCTGAGCAAGTGTTTCGCGGATTTTCTTCCATCCGTGCGTGAGAAAGAAATCTTCCATAATGGAGTTGTCGGTACACGAAAGAATACGCTCGTCTTTCGCTTGTGCATATGTCATCAACTTGTCATACAATTTCTGGAATATACCGCGTTCCCGGTATGGAGGAGCTACTACGACGTGCGCAAGCCATAATGCATCGTCGTCTATACCGTCGGGACTGAATCCATGACCTATTGAGGCGAAGGCAATTAGCTTTCCATCAACAAATACCCCCACCCGATGATCAGCCCTCTCGATTTCTTCGAGCGGTGGTAGAGGATAGTCTTCACCCCATGAGTATCGGGACACAAGGCTAGCAGCTTCCTGCAGAGCTTCCGCACTCTCTTCAAGGCTTTGTAATTTTGGCTCAACCTCTAGTGAGTAGTCCTCCATGGGCTCATTATAGGGCAGTCTGAGGAAGGTTCCAACGTCGTCCTAGACGGCCAGCCGGCAAGATGTATGTTCTATATCTCCGCTTCGACGAAGCGGCGCATCATCTGTATGAAATATCGTATCGGTAGAAGAGGAATGGCTTTATTGCGTAGGTAGCCTAGTATGCCGTCGGCCATAGTCCATCGGTCCATCCGGTCGACCATGGTACGGAACTGATGAATGCGCTTCTCGCGCCTGCGTACAAAATTCACCAAAGCTGCCTGGATATCGCTAGTGCGCCGCAGCTCCTCGACGAGTACGAGCGCGTCTTCCATAGCCATAGAGGCGCCCATGCCGGTCACCGGAGAGACGGCGTGCTGCGCATCACCCATAAGCACGACGTTGCCTTTATGCCACACCGGCATCTTTACGTACGCGATGTCGTCCTGATATATCTGCTCAGGCGAAGGAACAGTGTCTGCAATATGTTGCGCATCTTCGCAGAAGTCCTTGAACAGTTCCTTCAGTTTCTGGTCTTCATTAGCGTTGTTGCCACGCCCTGGCGGGACTTTCGCGAAGAACGTAGCCATCGAGCTATCCGCGGAAGGGAGCGTCGCGCATATCTTTCCGCTGCCGTAGTAGCTGGTTACGCTCTTTGCATGGGTACCTGCGGGTGCCCACCACATCCATACACGCCAACCATAGTGGTGTATGAAATCAGGTCCGAAGACCATGTCACGGACCGAAGAATGAATGCCGTCGGCACCAATAACAAGATCGAAGGATTCTCGCTTCTGGCCATTAAATTCAAGCTCTACCGCATTACCCTTCTGCTCGATGCTCGTACAGATCGTACTGAATCTGATATCGACGTCATGCAGGAGTTCGAAGAGCCCTCTGTGCAAGTCGGCGCGCTTAATGATTATCGGAGGGCCCAGCACCTTGAACTCCTTACCCGGCACCATCTTGAGCAGCCGCCCATCCTTATCAAACACGGTGTCCAGCTCGGGTTCGTATCCTTCTGCGGCGATCTGCTCATCGATGCCGAGCTCTCGCAAGACCTTTCTGCCCGTATTCCAAAGTCCTATCAGGTACCCTATGTTCGTGAATTCAGGCGCCTTCTCGACAAGGGTTACCTCTGCGATCTTATATTTGCGCAGTAGGGCGGCAGTGGCGCACCCTGCAATCCCGCCGCCGACTATCAAAACTTTCATAACGTGGAGTATATCGTGGAAATCTGGATCCTCTAGATGTCTCAGCCCTGAATTGTTACCTTTAACTGTATAACTCACTGTGAGTACCGACTCCGGAGAACAATGCGCTGTCTTTGTCAGCCATGATATAGATAGCGCGATAATCACCGGTAATGTTTATACTCCGATGTTTCTCGTACCCGCCGTGAAGAGAGTGATTATTCAAGATAGGATTAGAAGGATTCTCAGCGAAGATTCGTAACCTTTCCTCGACTTTCTGCTGTATCTCGTACGGCAGTTTCTGATATTGCTTTAGGAAACTCTTCCGGTAAAAAACATCCATGCAGGAACAGGTTACCGATGCGATCGAAGATAGGCTATAGCATCATCAACGTCTGAGAATTTAGAGGACAGATTCTTTCTCGCTGCAATATCGCGTTCGGTCTCTTTGAGAGTCTTCTGGAGACTCGCATTAGGAATTTCTGGGATGGAAAAAGTCATGGCCTGTTCCTGCACGAACTGTCGCAGAAAGCCGTTCACTACGGTACCAAGCGGCAAACCGATGCCTTCGGCAGTCTTCTGCGCCCTTGCCTTGAGCTGTTTATCGACTTTGACTGTAAGGAGTGTCTTTGTATTGATGGCAGCTTTCGTGGTCATATACCAAAGTATATACTTTAGTATATTGGTGTCAATATCCAATCGTGCCGAAGCAGGCTATATTCATGCCTATTCTTATATCGGAGCTTAGGAGACGATCGTCCAGCCTTCGGTAATTAACGGCTCGGCTTTCTTATATTTGAGCGTCTGGGTCTGGCTGCCGTTGCTGATGGTAACGGTGTCGTTGCGCTCATACTGGGTTCCCTGCTTGACTATCGGTTCTTGGGCGGCTGAGCCGTCGCCGCCTTCAGTAGCCGCAACGAGCTTTGCGCGCACTTTCGCTTCTTCTTGCTGGATGCGCGTATCGTCGGCAGGCGCGAGGCGCGGCAGCGCCTCGCGGACTTGCGCGGCGATTCCCGCCTGCATGTCCTGGAAACGCAGGAGGCCTTCGCGGCGATACTCTATCAAAGGGTCACGTTGACCGTAGGCGCGCAATCCCACCGAGCGGCGCAAGTAGTCCATGTACTCGAGGTGCTCGAGCCAGAAGGTGTCGGTTACCTGGAGGATGAGGCGGCGCAGGAGCTTCGTCCAGGTCTCGGCACCATATTCTGCGCTCTTGGCCTCGAATGCGGTGCGGGCAGTCTCGTCGTCACCTATCATCTCTAGGACGAGCGCTGAGATCTCCTCGTCAGTGCCCATGAGCGCGGTACGGCGGCTCGCATAGATGGCGAGGCGCTGGGTGTTGAGGACATCGTCATAGGCGAGGACCTGCTTGCGCGAATCGAAGTTGAAGCCTTCGATTCGCTTCTGCGCGGTTTCAAGCGACTTGGATATCATAGAGCTTCCTATAGGCTCGTCCTCGGCTATCTTGAACGTACCCATGACGCGCTTCAGCATATCGTTCGCGAAGACTCGCATGAGCTTATCCTCGAGACTCACGTAGAACTGGGTCTCGCCGGGGTCTCCCTGGCGGCCGGAACGGCCGCGCAGCTGATTATCGATGCGGCGCGCCTCATGGCGTTCGGTACCGATAACGAAGAGACCGCCAGCGGCCATGACTTGCTCGCGCTCCTCGGGGTCTACGGGCGCGCCGCCGAGCTTGATGTCGACGCCGCGACCGGCGAGGTTAGTGGCGACCGTGACGCGTCCTGCGCGTCCTGCCTGCGCGATGAGCTCGCCTTCGCGTTCATGATTCTTGGCGTTCAGGACTTCGTGCGGGATCTTCGCTCCGGTGAGGAATTCGCTTACGACTTCATTGTCCTCGATGGAGACGGTACCTATAAGGACCGGCTGACCCTTCTCGTGGAGCCTGCGCACTTCGCGCGCGAGTGCCGTGTACTTGCCGTTATTGGTCTGGAAGATGAGATCGTGGTGGTCGACGCGAGCGACGGTCTTATTGGTCGGAATGACGATGACGTCGAGCTTATAGACGGTATAGAATTCTTCTTCGCTCGAGAGGCCGGTTCCGGTCATACCAGCGAGCGCCTCATACATACGGAAATAGTTCTGGAAGGTGACGCTCGCGAACGTACGCGTCTCTTTCTGTACGTCGACGCCCTCCTTAGCCTCTATGGCCTGATGAAGACCCTCGCTCCAACGACGGCCGGGCTGCATGCGGCCAGTGAACTCGTCGACGATGACTATCTCGCCGTCTTTCACGACATACTCCTTATCCTTCTGGAAGAGCGCCTTGGCCTTCACTGCGGTCTCAAGGTGGTGAGCGAGCTTCATGCCTCCTTCGGTATAGAGGTTCTCGATGTTCAGCGCGCGCTCGGCCTTCGTGATGCCTTCGTCGGTGAGTTGTATGGCGCGCTGCTTCTCATCTACGGTATAGTCTACGCCTTCCTCAAAACTCGTGGCGATGCCTGCGAAGCGGTCATAGAGCTGCTCGGCGTCGCCGGACGGCCCCGAGATGATAAGCGGGGTACGCGCCTCGTCGATGAGGATGGAGTCGATCTCGTCCACGATCGCGTAATGGTGCCCGCGCTGCACTATCTGAGAAGAGTCGTAGGCGGTGTTGTCGCGCAGATAGTCGAAGCCGAGCTCGTTATTAGTGGCGTAGGTGATGTCAGCAGCGTAGGCTTCAGTCTTCGTCGCCGGACGCAGGAAGTCGTAGAAGACGCGGAAGGAACCAGTCTCGTCACGCGCCGCGTCCTCGCTATCGCTCACGTGCGTACCGTCATAGACATAGGCGCCGGTGGACGTTACGACGCCCACCGTAAGGCCGAGATAGCCATACACCTGGCCCATCCATGCCGCGTCGCGGCGTGCGAGATAATCGTTGACGGTCACCATATGCACGCCCTTCCCTGCAAGCGCGCGCAGCGTCGCTGCAAGGGTAGCGACGAGCGTCTTTCCTTCTCCGGTGCGCATCTCGGCGATCTTGCCTTTTGCGAGCGCGAGACCGCCCAAGAGCTGTACGTCGTAGTGCCGCTCGCCGAGCGTGCGACGCGACGCCTCACGAACGAGCGCGAAGACCTCGGCGATGTCAGCGTCCGTCTCGGGGCTGCCATTCGTGCGAGCGCGCACGGCGTCCAGGCGCCCTGCGAGCTCTTCCTGGGTTAGAGCTTCGAGTTCGGTAGCCTGGGATCCTGCGAGCGCCACCATGTTCTGCCCCGCCTTAATAAAGGAGGCGGACTGGTTCTGACTGAATACTTTCCCTAAAAAGCTGGCCATGTAGGCCGTAGTATACGACTTTGTTTACTTATGAGCAAAGCGAATTAGTAAACAAGAAGTGCTCTTGTAGTGCCTGAATAAATAGTAGGCAGAAAGCAGCAGGCAGAAGCAGTTTTAAGACAAAAATGACACAGACTCTAAAGGCCTCTGAAAAACCCGAGATGCAAGGCGCCAGCAAGTGAAAGTTCGAGCCAGACTCGCGCGTGCGGTGAGGACTTGAGCGCAGCTGGTAACGCAGCAGGTCGGGAAACCAGAGGGCTCACACAAAAGCAAAAGCCGCTCCCCGAAGGGAGCGGCTTTTGCGGCCGAAAAACTATTTGCGGCGCTTGACTGCCTTGCGCTTTGCAGGCTTCTTGACTGCCTTCTTGACGGTCTTCTTTACTGCTTTCTTCACGGTCTTCTTGACTGCCTTGCGAACCGTCTTCTTTGCAGGCTTCTTTACTGCCTTCTTGACGGCCTTCTTGGCGGTCTTTCGTTTTGCTGCCATAGGTCTGTGAGTGAAATTGACTATTGCTAATACTCGACCCACACGCGCACAAATCATTCCTCAAGGCGTTCTCAAGAAATAATTTGTGCGCGAATGTGTTCTGTATCTATTATTACGTGCAAAAATAATTTTTGTACGCAAAAAAACAATTGTGTGGATAACTTTTAAAAAAAATTTTAGAAATCTTCATCACTCCGAAGAGCTACGACACGCTTTCAGATTTATTTTAAGAAAAGACTAATTAGATTTGATGGATGTCTTCGCATACTTTAGGGATGAAATTATTTACTGAATGGCTCCTTCTTAAGAGGCAACTACACGAACGTACGCATCGCCCACCCTATGTGTCGGAAAGAGATATGTGGTGGATCAGTATCGGAGAGAATGTTGAGCATGAGATAGATGGTAAAAGCGCCCGATTTACCAGACCAGCCCTTATTCTCAAGAAGCTCGGCTGTGGATTCTATCTTGTGGCACCGACTACTACCCAAAGGCATGTTGGTAGCTGGTATGTGTGCGTTCGGCTCGGCAAGACTGAGGAATATGTATGTCTTAACCAGATCAGGACCCTGGATTATCGTCGCGTGTATTCAAAGCTAGGTCAGATAGATACGAATGATTTTCGGAGAGTAAAAGAGGGGTTCAATAACCTTTATATATGAACGTGTTCCGCCGCCCTTGCGGGCGGCGGTCGCGGCTAATGCCGAAGGCCTTGAACCTCAAGGCGTATTAGTAGGATACGAGATGCGATATGTAGAGTCAATAGATATAAACTTACAAATGAGTTATGCGAGCGTGCGCACTTCGCGTTCGGCAGTGATGCCGGTAGCCTCAAAGAGCCGGCGCGCAATCTCGAGCGCGAGCGCGTCCACATCGCGCGCCGTCGCGCCGCTCGATGTCGTGAGTACGAGCGTCTGCGCCGGCCACACGAATGCCTGTCCCACGCGCAAGTCGCGTAAGTCGAGGACACCGTGCCGATAATCGAGGAGCCAGGCGATGGGGACTTTTACGCCGCCTTCAGGCATCGGGAAGAGCGGCATGCCCGGATACTTCGCGGCGATGAGTTGCGCTTGGCTCTCCTGCAGCACAGGATTCAGGAAGAACGAGCCTGCTGTGCCATACGCCCTAAGATCGGGGAATTTCTTCGCGCGTATGGACCGGACGGCGTCGCGGATATCGCACAGCGCAGGCTCGGGTGCATCTTTGAAGTATTCCGCGATATCGCGATAGTCGAGAGAAGGTTGCGGAATACTCGCGAGCGCGAGCGTCACGCGCACGACGATGAGCTCGCCGGAGCGACGCTTGAATACGCTGTCCCGGTATCCGAAGGCGCACGACTCTCGATCAAGCGTATGGAACGTGTCGGTCGTCGTGTCATATGCGTCGACGCTGGTAACGCAGTCCGCGAAGACGGCGCCGTAGGCGCCGATATTCTGGACAGCTGCACTGCCCACAGTGCCGGGAATGCCTGCGAGGTTCTCAAGGCCCCACAATCCTTTCTCTGTCGTCTGCGTCACGAGCGTATCCCAAGAAACGCCCGCGCCCACCGTGACGAAGGTCAGATCTTCTTTCTCTTCGTATTCGATACCAGGAATGGCTATCTTAAGGATAGCTTTCTCGATAGGCTCGTCGCTCGCAAGGACATTGCTTCCCTCTCCAAGCGGATACGTCGCGAGCCCCTGCTCACGCGCGCGCCTTACTGCCTGCGGTACATCCTCCGCCGACTCGCAGGTAATGAAGAGCCGCACTGGCCCTCCTATCTTGAAGGTGGTGTGGTCCTTGAGCGGAATCTCCTCTTCTACTATCATCGCTCTAAATATAGCCTGCTTGGCCCGGTACGTCCTAGGGCGTAGGAGGTGCGACAGGATAGTCCCTCTTTAGATCAAGATCTTTCCAGGAAACTTGCTCACGACGGACGAATCGTTCTACAGCCTCCCTATAATTGGCAAAGAATGCCTGTACCTTAGGAGTTGTGTACATTTCTGAGATTTCTTTGGGAGTAAAGAATCCAATAGCCTGACCTTCTCCCAAAGCAAGCCTCTCAACTTCGTCGTCTGTAAGATACGCATAGAAACGAGCTGCCACATCGCTGTGTCCGAGATACGTAAGCCCCGCCGGGATGATCCCGATTTCTTCCTTACACTCTCTTCTCATGGCCTCTTCAAAAGACTCGCCTTCATCTATCCCTCCTCCGACAAGTCCCCAGAGATTCGGATTCGTTATACCTTGCTTGTCATCACGAAGTTGCAGCAAGAATGTACCTTCGTGGATGAGAAGCGCACCTACGCCTTTGATATCAGGTTCCATGCAATCTTAGTGGACGCAAGCCATTCCTTCCATACAGGCTCCAGTCCGATCTCTCCGTGTTCGGTTTGAACCACTGCGCTCGCAAGAAGACTCGACATCTGGCCGGGATCGCACCAAAGATGTCCGCGCGTCTCGTCTTCGCTCGCGTGCACCTCTCCCGTCGTCTCAGCGGTATAGATCCTCCAGTAATGCCAGTCGCCACCTCTGCGACACGGATTCTCTTTCCTGCCTTCAAGCACGAGCGTAAGCGTGGTCGCTGTAAGTCCTGTCTCTTCCCGAAGCTCATCTATCGCTGCCTTCTGGTAGCGCGCTTCTTCAGAAGCGCTAGCGGCGCCGTGGTCGTCAACGTGCCCGCTTGGTGCAGCGAGTCCGTACGGCGGCTTCTTGCGGTCTATGAGTAGCAACTTCCCTTCCCTGAAAGCCAAGACGCCGACACTCGTGTGGTCGCAAGGCTGCATAGATTACTTGAGCTTACCCGCAAGCTCTGCAGGCGTCTTCGCATACCCGTCGAACAATATGTCGCGACATACTTCCTCGTCCTTGTCTGAGAGCGCGTACACAGGCTTGCCGAGCGCGACCGCGTAGCCTATCTCGAGCGTCACGCTGTTCCCGCTATATCCGTCCTTATTGAATATGAACGTGGCATCTGCTTTCCGGATCTTCTGGAAGTGGTCATAGGTGAGGCCCATGGCGATGAACTTCTTATTGTGATCCGTGATCTTCTCGAGGCCGCCGTAATGATAGGTATAGTAATGGGCTGTGTAGACCGTGATACCGAGCTTCCGGAGCTTGTCTGCGAAGGCGAGCGCCTCTTTCGCGAAGCGGTTACTCGAGCTTATCGTGACCGATTTCATGCCGGAATCATAGCACGACTCCACTTAAAGATACCTGTTTCCTCTCCTCCTTGATTATCCCTCCTGATCTGCCAAATGAGGATAGTAGGTTCTAATGATTCCTTCTCTATGTTCTTTAAATGGTCCGAGTCCGACCGACGCTCTTCGTTCGTCGATGTGCTCAATATCTTCAATCGGTTGCGGCCCATACGCGACGACTATTTGTCTTGTCGCCGCATCTCGAGTCTCATGAAATTGCGTTCCATATAACTGAAGCCGTCCAGTATTGACACGGACACGATCTTCTAGAAATGCGGTGTCTCGCACCTCTACTTCATCTGGAGACTCGGCCTTCATAAGACTAAGACAGTGCTCTTGAAATCCGGAGTCGTGATCTGCATGCTGGACAATAGTCCATGCGGCATGCGCTGCCTCTTTCCCGACTTTTGAAATTGTTGGCCACCCTATCTCTGCAATGACACTTCTCATCCTTTCCGTATTCTCTCGATCAACATTCTCATCCCATATTGAATCATCCTTGAGATTGCTACTACGCATGTCCTGGTCCGTTGCATACCGGGCGAGAATCTCCACGGCAAGTTTGGGGTATTGAACAACCCCTTCTCTTCCTTGATAAGCCTCACTCATTAAGGAGATACTAGCAGACTGAATCCTGACCCGCACGGAGCGAGATTATCTCGTGCGTGAGCGGAACTTATTTCGTTATGCCCAGCTGCTGCAATACCGCCGCACCTTGGCTCGCTGATTCTGGATGCGCCGCGATAGTCGCGTTCACCTGCGCGACCGCGTCCGCGCGGCGGCCGGCTGCGGAATAGATAGCGGCGAGCTGGAAGCCGGTCGCCGCATCATTCTGCTGCGCAAGATGCGCCTTCACGATGCTGATGAGATCGTCCCAGTCCTGTATCTGGTAGTACGCGAGCAGGAGGATGGACTGATTGAGCGTCGTGGTGCCGAAGGTCTGCGCAAGGAGCGCCTTTCCGCCAGCGACATCATGCTGCGCGATGAGGCTCCCCGCGATAAACGGAACGATGTCGGTATCGTGAGTGTCGAGCGCATACGCATCCTTGAAGAATGTCTCGGCGCCGGCATAGTCGTTCGACTGGAAAGCTTCGAGTCCTTGTTCGAGGATGATGGTCTGCTTGCGCGGCGAGAGCTCGCGGGCGCGGGCGCTCTCGGCCTGCGCGTCCTTGATGCGTCCTATGCTGCGCAGCAAGAGCGCGTACTGCACGTGCAGGCGAGCGTCCAGAGGCGTATCGGCGAGCTGCCGCTGCATCTCCTGTACGGCATAGGTCGCGACCTCGGCACGCTGTGCGTCAGGAACGCTGGCATTGCTTGCCACCGTCGGAGCGAAGTTCGCGAGCTGCTCGGCGATTTCCTGGTGCGCGAAGGAGCCGTCGTTCACTGCCTTCTTGAAGTAGCCCAGTCGTGCGGCCGCGTCATTGGATGGCGTGAGCGCGCCGATGAGATCACCGCCCGCGCTTACGCTCGGCACGTTCACGAACCATATGACAAGGATGACGACTACCGCCGCGAGAGGCGCTATGACGGTAGTGAGAGGCGCCTTCCCTACTTCAGGCCAACGCTCCATAAGTGCTATCGGACGCGAACGGACCTTGTGCGCCATGGCGAGGATGGCGACGAACGGAAGATAGGTGAAAAGGTTATCGAAGACGACAAGACCCTGGATCACGTAGCCGGTGAGCGCTGCAAGCAGGAAGATACGTTCTGAACGGGACACAGGCGCGCGATAGAGGCCGTAGGCGGCCGAGAGTAGTACGGCGAGGAAGAGGAGGAGCGCGGGGATGCCGCCAGCGACCGCCCAATCGAGGAACATATCGTGAGCCCGGTCGAACCACGGCTCCTGTCCGTACATCGACGGTTCGTAGTAGGTATTAAATACGTAGTTGTAGCCCTCCTGACCCCAACCGGTGACCGGGCGCGCCTGTATGCCCTCCACTGCCATGTGCCAGATAGTGAAGCGCGTCCCGAGCGCTTGCTTTAGCGAGAAGGCAGAGGCGAGACGATCGAGATTCGGGCTGGCGTGCACGAAGGCGCTATTGCGCACTGCGAAGAGTCCGCCCACCAGAAGTACGAGTACGGCAAAGAGCGCGACGGCGCCTTTCCTTCCCCGCTTTCCGGCTTCAAGCATCCACAGTACGCTGCCGACGACTCCCGCGCCGATAAGGGCTATGAAGCTGCCGCGCGTGCCGGTCTGGAAGAGCACGACGAGTTCGAGCGCGGCAAGGACGAAGAGTCCGTACTTGAGCCACGCGTAGTCTTTGCCACGCGTCTCGAATGCCTGCCAGAGCGCGATGGCGATGGCGAAGAGAAGATACCCGGCGAGATACTCTGCATTGCCGAGCGTCGAGTCGATGCGATCCGCGCTCTGGCTGATAGTAGCCATACCTGTCATCTGCATGAGTCCGTAGACCGTCACGAGCGCTGCGCCTCCCGTAAACGCAAGCCACCACTTCCGCCAGAGGGTATCGACTGACAGGATGGAGCTGGCGACCAGCATGAAGAGATAGAGGTGAATCAGGGTTATCCAGCCGTCCATGCGTTCGAAGTTGCTCCAGAAGGCCTTGTGCGGGTTCACGGCAAAGAATACGGCGATAAGCATCCAGAAGACGAAGGTCTTGTACCAGGCGAGCGTCCAGGAGAATCGCGGACGGTAGCGGCGATCGGCGAACGCGAGTATGGTCCAGGCACCGAACGCTATCTCGACCAAGACGCGGAAGAAGAAGTTCTTGCCGGTGATGAAGGGAAAGTAGGAGCCATTAGCTACATATAAGGAGAGGAACGGAATGGCGAACAGGGCGACGACGGCGACCCACCAGGCAACTTTTTTCATATGCGCGTAGTATACCACCACCCTAATTCTTACTGCGTAGCTATGTCAGACACTCTCAACAGGAGCATCCTTTCTCGTCCAATTCTCCCAATTAAACGTATACATATAGGTCGGGCGATGCGTCAGCGACAATTTCTTCCGTATATCACGCATGCGTCTTTTCGCGTCAGGCACAAAATTATGAAACTGTATCTGTAGATCCGTAATGTCTTTGACGGTACCGGATGCGATGAGGTGCTCAAGTAACTCGTACTCACCTCCCTCTATGTTTATCTTCATGAGATCTATGTGGGAAATGTCGTGTTTCTGTAAGAAGGGAGTCGCTGCTTCCAACGCTACAGTCTCCTGAGACTTACCGGTCACCGCTTCTTCAAACACTGAAGAGCTTTCCGCGCTTTGAGACATGAGAGCGGTGCGGGTCGTGCCGGCGAGACCTGCCTTATATACCGTAATCTCGGGGTTATTCTCGAATTTCTTCGCAAGCTGATCGAACTGTTCCGCTATCGGTTCGAAGATGTGTATCTGCGGCTGATAGAGCGCGTGGATGCGTTCTGCCCAGGTTCCTTCATATCCACCAACGTCGAAGACAACGGAGGAAGGATTCAGGTCGTAGGTATAGCGGAGATTCCTCTCGTGCGCATCTGTCCACCTCCACGTGCCCCACCGTATGCCGAGCTTGCTCAGAGAGTGACGTACGCGATAGGCGCCTCTAATGGTCATAGTAGAATTATAAAGGCTTTGGCATCTATTTGGAAGGAGCCAGAGATCCAATACGGTTCATGTATCTTCCATCGAATAAGTATAGGGACGCTCTGATGGCGTGATATTCGAAGAGGCTGATATAGGAAGGAGCTCGTAGCTGAAACTTTCAAAGGATAGAGGTAGTATACTGTCTATATAACGGGTATGAGAAAGGAATGGGCTAATTAATTCATTATTTATGGCGACAACGAAGCAGCGGAGGGCTCTGGTATGCGGGGCAGGCGGTTTTATAGGAGGACATCTGGTGAAACGCCTCAAAGCTGAGGGATACTGGGTGCGAGGCGTTGATCTTAAGCATAACGAATACTCTGAGAGTCCAGCTGACGAATTCGTTATCGGCGACCTGCGTGACGTATCGGTATGTGATCGGGTGATAACGTCGGATATTGATGAGATATACCAGCTCGCTGCCGATATGGGCGGCGCGGGATACATCTTCACGGGCGAGCATGACGCTGACGTGATGCATAACTCTGCGACTATCAACTTGAACGTAGCGTCTATCGCGGTCAAGAAAGGCATTGCCAAGATATTCTATTCGTCCTCAGCCTGTATATACCCCGAGCATAATCAGATGAATCCGGACGACCCGAACTGCGAAGAATCCTCGGCGTATCCTGCAAATCCAGACAGTGAATACGGCTGGGAGAAACTCTTCAGCGAGCGCATGTATCTAGCCTATCACCGGAATTACGGCCTCAATGTCCGCATCGCGCGCTTTCATAATATCTTCGGCCCGGAAGGCACGTGGGATGGCGGTAAAGAGAAGGCACCTGCCGCTATGTGTCGCAAGGTAGCGGAGACGCCGGACGGCGGCGAGATTCAGATCTGGGGTGACGGCGAACAGACACGGTCGTTCCTCTATATAGATGAGTGTCTCGAAGGTGTACGGCGGCTCATGGAATCAGATTTTACCGGTCCCGTTAATATCGGTTCCGACGAGATGGTAACTATCAACCAGCTGGTCGAGATGGCAATGGACATCGCTGGCAAGCATCTTGCTATCAAGCACATCGAGGGTCCCCTCGGCGTACGCGGGCGCAATTCCCATAACGAGCTCATCGAGAAGAAGATCGGCTGGCGGCCGACGCAGCCGCTTCGTGCAGGCCTTGAGAAGACCTATGTTTGGATAGCGGAGCAAGTAGCGGCGCGCCGTTAGCGGCGCGTACCATCACAGCGTGTCCACATCTACCTTCAGCCGCCTCCGCTCACGAATGCGTAGACACGTGGTCGCGGCGTGGGAGCATGAAGGATTCAAGAAATATTTCGCCAATACCGGGTGGCTATTCGCCGCGCGGATGATCTCGTACGCAGTGTCGTTCTTCACTATCGCCGTAGTGGCGCGCTACCTCGGTCCCGAAAACTACGGGAAGCTCAGCTATGCCCAGAGCTTCATATCCCTATTCTCGATATTCGCCTCACTCGGCATAGATAATATCCTGTACCGCGATCTCATTGCGCATCCGGAAAAGGAGGAGGAACTGCTCGGCACCGCCATCGTCTCCCGACTCCTCTTCGGATGTCTGACCATAGCCGTCGCCGTCGTCGCCTCGCTCTGTCTTGATAGCGACAAGGTGCTTACCGCGATGATAGCGATCATCTCGTTCACGTTCATCTTCCAACCCTTCACTTCGTTCAACACGTACTTGAACGCGAAGATAGCATCCAAGTACTACGCCTTCATATCCATCTTCGATTCGTTCTTCATGGCGGGATTGAAGCTTGTATTCGTATACCTGGGCTTCGGAATACTGTATTTTGCCTCTCTGCTTCTGCTCGAAGCCATCTTGTTCGCAGGATACTATCTGGTCGTGTATGTCGTGCGCTTCAAGGGAAGCCTGGCACGACTCAGATTCTCCGCACGCACCTGCATGACGCTCTTCAAGGATTCCTGGCCGCTCCTGCTCGCCAGCGTCTCAAGCTATTTCTACGGCCGCATAGACCAGGTCATGATCCAATACTTCATGGACTCTGCCTCGGTCGGATTCTACGATGCTGCGATGCGGCTCACGGAAGTATGGATATTCTTCCCGTCCCTCATCATCAGCTCGATCTTTCCTGCTGTCGCCAATGCGTATCGCACGGATCTCACGCAGTACTATCAGCGATTCAAAGTACTCAGCCTTCTCACGCTCGCCTCCATGCTCTGCATCGTAGTGCCGGTCTTCCTCCTCGCGCCTCTCATCGTGCACTTCGTCTTCGGCAGCGCCTTCGCGCCTACTGCCGGCATCCTACGCATATATGTCTGGTCGGGCATCGGCATTACCTTCATCGCACTCGTGCAGAGCTACCTGGTCATAGAGAATCGTGGTAAACAGTTCTTCTTGATAACGTTCGCGGGCGCGCTCGCTAACATAGCGCTCAACCTATTCCTTATTCCGCACTACGGTATGGATGGCGCGGCAATCGCGACGCTCCTTTCGTACGGCCTGATGGTCATAGCGTTCTGTGCATTCCGAGAGAATCGGGCCGGGCTACTCCAATTCGCACACAAAAAAGTACGGAATGCCTCATAGCCCGGCTATCGACCGCGTGCTAGAGTTAGCTATCCAATCGAACCACTCGTATGCACCCAACAGTACGCGCTACGCTCATACATCTCATGAACAAGGTCCCGGGCATCCTGGGCCTCTATCAGTTCCTCCGAGGCTTTACCCTGCTTCCCGGTTTCTATCGGGACTACCGCGCCTTTAAGAAGGCACAAGACCGGGGCGAGGCACGCTTTCCGCTGCGGAAGCGCGACTTCTTCCTGGCGCTTTTTGACAAGACGGGTCACACGCCGTTCGATCCGCATTACATCTATCACCCAGCTTGGGCGGCGCGCGTCATCGCGGAGTCGAAACCTGCCAAGCACGTCGACATTGCATCGATTCTTTCCTTCTCCACTGTGGTATCGGCATTCGTGCCGACGGATTTCTACGACTACCGTCCGGCGCAAGTGACTCTTCCTGACTTCTCCGGCAAACGAGGAGACTTGCTCGCGCTTCCCTTTGAGGACAAGAGTATCGCCTCGCTCTCCTGCATGCATACGGTCGAACACGTGGGACTCGGCCGCTACGGCGATCCGATAGACCCTGACGGAGACCTGAAAGCTATGGCTGAGCTTGCGCGCGTGCTTGCCATAGGCGGCAATCTCCTTTTCGTCGTTCCCGTGGGTGCGGCGCGCATAGAATTCAACGCGCATCGCGTATACAGCTACGAGCAAGTCATCTCCGGATTCTCCGGGCTCAGGCTTAAGGAATTTGCGCTCATTCCTGACAATTATAAGAAGCACGGCCTCATACGGGGAGCGGACCCAGCCATGGTAGCTTCGCAGCGCTACGCCTGCGGCTGTTTCTTATTCACGAAAGACTGAAATCCGCCTTCAAACAGCCGGCCACCTATAGGTGGCCGGCTGTTTGAAGATAGTCGCTCGCGAGTAACGTAACTACCAGCCACGCAGAACCTGTACGCTCTCAGGGAACCGAAGATTCTCGTAGCCCGGCCATGGACAACAGACCACCGCAAGCGCGAGATCTGTACGTTCGAACAGCTCGTCAAGGTCTTCTACATAGGTGAGATGCTCAAGTTCAGCGGGATTGTTGCGCGGGTTAGCGGCAAAGTCATGTACGAGCACATCATACCCATCTTTCTGCAGAGACTGAGCTAAGATAAGGCCGGCGGCCTCTTCCGTAATGTGCGTGTCCGGCTTGTACGTAAGGCCAAGCACCGCAATGGCACCCTTCCCTTTTGGTACCATGCCTTCTACTTTCTTCTGCAGATCCTCATTGCTCATCGTATTCACCTGGTCGGTAGCTTCGGCAAGCGGAGCGACGACACCCTTCTGGCGCGCGACGTACGCGAGAAGACGATTATCGCGCGGGAAACAGGGACCGCCATAGCTAAGGCCGGCGCGGAGATATTTCTTGCCTATGCGAGTATCGCTTCCCAGCGCTTCGAGGATCGTATGGATATTGGCTCCAGGAAATTGATCGGCAATCATGCGGAGCTGATTCGTGAAGCTTATCTTCATGGTCACGAAGCTGTTGACCGATATCTTCGTGAGTTCCGCGCTCACGAGTGACATTCGCGCAATCGTCGGTTGGTTGCGGTTATACGAGCGATAAAGCGTTTCAAGCGCTTCTCCATATTTGGCATGCGACTCGCCGATGAGTACCATATCCGGTTCGAGCAAGCCGTTGACTACATTTCCGAGCGCAATGAATTCTGGATTGTAACAGAAACCGAAATCTACGCCGCACTTCCCTTCTAGCTCCTCTTCAATAGCGGGAATGAGTACCGACTCGCAGGAGCCAGGCGTGGTCGTTGAGCTGCAGACAAAGAGATGGTCCTTCTTTCCGGACGCGCGGAGCGCGCGAGCTACCGAACGCATAGCTTTTTCAAGATATTCATTCGAGAAGCTTCCGTCCGGAAGGCTTGGAGACGGCGTAATAAAGAATGTCACGTCGGAATGAACGAGATCTGCCGCATCAGTCGTAGCGCGCAAATGAGCATGTCCACTGGTGACGAATTCCTGCAGACGAGGCTCATCAACAGGTGCCTGGCCTGCGTTTATCTTAGCGACTTTCTCCGGGTCGATATCTAGCCCCACGACGTCATGTCCTGCGGCAGCAAACGTCGCGGCGATACACGCGCCGAGCTTTCCGAGTCCGCACACCGATATCTTTTCTATCTGTTTCATTATTTTTTTCTTTAGTGGGAGATTTCTGTATACTATACCGAAGCGAAGAATCTGACTATGATACTCACAAAAATCAGCGGGGGCATGGGAAACCAGATGTTCCAGTATGCGCTTGGCAGGGCGCTTTCCTTGCGCCATAGGGTGCCATTCAAGCTCGATATCACGGCCTTCGAGCACGTTTCGACGAACAAGTATTCGATACGGCATTTCGAGCTCTCTCACTTCTCTATAGCCGGCGGCATCGCTACGGCTCGGGAGATACAGAAGATGAAATACCCCTTAGGGAAGATCTCCCGCTACTGGCGCGGCATACGGGCACGTCTGTTTAAAGATACGAATATCCGCTTCAACTCGAAGATACTTGCGAGAAGGAGCGGTTATTTTGACGGATACTGGCAGTCGGAAGAGTACTTCAAGGAATATGCGGATGTTATCCGATCTGACTTCGCTCCCAAAGAACCCATGAGTGCCAGCGCTCAAGCGCTTGCGCACGAGTTAGTCTCGGCCGCCTTACCTGTCTCGCTGCATATACGCCGGGGTGATAACGCGTACAACGCCGATAGCATGAAGAAATTCGGCATGCCTTCGATCGCCTATTACGAAACCGGTCCGTCGCTCATCGCCCAGAAGCTCGGCAGAGAAGACCTGCACGTATATATATTTTCGGACGATATCGACTGGGTCCGTGAGCACCTCCATCTGCACTTTCCGGTGACATACGTATCTCAAGAAGGTATCGCCGACTGGGAAGAGGTCGTGCTCATGTCCCGCTGCGCGCATCACGTGATAGCCAATAGTACCTTCAGCTGGTGGGGCGCATGGCTTAATCCTTCTCCCGATAAAGTGGTGGTCGCGCCGTTGCACTGGGCCAATGTAGCGCCCCGAGAGTTCACAGACGTCATCCCCTCCTCTTGGATCCGAGCATAAGAAGTACGTCGTTCTTACGCTCCCGGTGAAGGCTTGAATCCGTGGCCTTACGCCATCCGAAGGCGCGATAGTGATTGAAGACGAGCTCGTTTTCAGGAACATCCTTCATGCGCTCCCTGTTAACGATGACTTCATGCACACTCATCGCGTCAGCCTTCGGATGCAGGGTCGCTGCTATCTGCTTCGTCGGGCTCGTCGGTGCCGATTCGCTGTAGAGAAAGCTGCCAACCACTCCCTTGCTAGGTATATCCGCTAGCTCTGTATCCGAACCGCTGAAGAAATAGCCTTTGATACGCAAGAAAGGATATTTCGCATACCGCCGTATCACGTCAGGTATTGTCTCTCCCGCAGGTGAGTATATATATTCGTCGACGTCGGACATCAGCAGCCACTGGGTCTCGTTCGCGTACTTATAGAGCGCGTGGTGCATCTGCGGCACCTGCGTATACATATGCGAGTCAAGCGGCCAGAACGGCTTCATGAGATAGGGGTAGAGATGATACGGATAGGGCCACGAAATATAGGTGGCGATATTCCGATCGACGTACGGCGCGATCGCTTTCTTCACATTACCCTCTCCCGGTTCGTTATTGTCGTATATATAAAAATGTTCGACTCCCTCCTGACTATGATGCTCTATCCATTCAGCGAGGTATTCGCCTTCGTATTTGATGAGCGTCGTAACGGACAAGAACGTGACTGGCGCCTTATCCGCTCTGTTCTCGAGAGTACCCGAGTGCAGTACCGCCCGCCCCCGGCGGACGGTTACCGTCACGTACTGCTCATGCCGGAGCGCGTCCGGCAGTAGGTAGAGCGCTATGAGACAGGATCGTTCCGGTTCGCGAACGAAGCGCACACGGCTTGAGTACTGCTTACTTCCTGCTGCGAAATCGCAGACCGAGCCTCGAAAAGCATTCTTGGCATAGTATGGAGTTATCACACAGACGCAGCCACCCGCTTTCTTAGTGACGAATACGTCATAGATACGTGGCCCTTGCGTCAGATTCCGGAATAAGGTTCCTAGCTTCACTCCCCCGAACGTCATGAACGCGTATTTCCCATAGCGGTATGTCTTGGATAGTACGCGTGATATCATATGGCTATTCTAGCGCATTCCTTTTCCCTCAGGAATTACGACGCTGAACCGCTATAGCCACCAATATGGTCATTACTGCTCTCAAGGGAGGACTCGGAAATCAGCTGTTCCAATACGCGCTTGGGCGGAAGATATCGCTCCTACGGAGCGATATCTTCAAACTCGATATCGCAGGACTCGACCGCGCGCGGACCGTTGGAGACATCTACCGCCCCTTCGCCCTTGGCGCTTTCGCCATACAGGCCAGTATTGCAACATCAGAAGAAGTCGAGAGACTGAAATACCCCTACGGAGTGCTATCGAAGGCTCTGCGTATATTCCGGGCGAAGATACTCCGTCAGTACCATGTGGGCTTCGAGCCCGACATACTGCGCCGCACCGGCGATCTCTATCTCGACGGATATTGGCAATCACCCAAGTATTTCGAGGACATCCGTGGCACACTCCTCGAAGACTTTACGCTCATTGCTCCCCTTTCGGGTCCTGCAGAGGATTTGAAAGCTCGCATGCAAGCTACAAATTCAGTCTCGGTCCATGTACGGCGTGGAGACTATGTATCAGACCAGAGCGTCGCGCGCGTCAACGGCCCCTGTACGCTTTCCTACTACGAACGTGCGGTCAGCGAAGTGCGTAAGCGCATAGAGCACCCTACCTGGTTCGTTTTCTCGGACGATATCGATTGGGTGAAGGAGAATCTCGATCTGCCGGGAACCGTCATCTACGTCTCAGGGGAGGCGCAGAGCGATCAGGAAGAACTGATGCTCATGGCCGCCTGCTCGCACAACGTCATCGCAAATTCTACCTTCAGCTGGTGGGGTGCATGGCTCAACCAGAATCCTCAGAAAGTGGTCGTGGCTCCTACGCCGTGGTTCAACCTTCATAATGGTGCGTACGCACACCTCATACCTTCCGCATGGATACAAGTACAAAAAGCCTAGGCTCCGGGCCGCTAGTAAGCGTGCTGATGCTCACCTATAATCGCGCGGACTTCATCGGTCGTGCCATCGAGAGCGTGCTCGCGCAGACGCTCATCGATTGGGAGCTCATTATCGTTGACGACGGCTCGACCGATACCACGGCGGACGTCGTCGCGCGCTACAGCGACCCGCGTATCCGCTATATACCGCACCGGGAGAATGAAGGGGTCATCTCGCGCAGAAATGAGTCCGTCCGTATCGCTACCGGCACCTACCTCGCCGTACTCGATAGCGACGATGTATGGACTGATCCGGTGAAGCTTAGGGGCCAGGTCGCCTTTCTTGAGGCTCACCCGGATCACGTGCTCGTTGGAACGCAGGCAATGCTCGTACATGGCGAGAATCGCGTGGTCACGACCTATCCCACGGATGACGCTACGCTACGCGCGCGCATCCTCTCGAAGAACCTTTTCATAAACTCGAGCTGCATGTGGAGGAGAGACGCGCTCCCTGAGGAAGCCTACCGTGCAAAAGATTACCTGGTCGAAGACTATAGCCTCTGGCTGCGCCTGGGTACGCGTGGGAAATTCGCGAACCTGCCCGAATGCATGACGCAGTACACCATTCACGCAGGCAGCCAGAACCAACAGAGCCTTGTTCGCGCGACCGCGTGCAGCCTCGCTCTCGCCCAGGAATTCCGCGGCGCCTATCCGCATGCCTTTCGCGCGCTTTGGATATGGAGACTAAAGCTTCTTATACGGAAGCTACGCTAGCCACATATCTTCCAAACCTGATCTCTCGTCAGACCTTTGAGCTCATATGACGATTAGGTCTTTCTGGTTGAGGACTTGCGCAAGATGGAGAATCCGACGCGTCATCTCAGGAATATTCTGTATCTTCGGCTCGAACGATTCCAAATCGATAATCGGGACCCATCGGTATTCCGAATACTCGTCGGCATTCAGGCTGATCTCTCCTTCTTTATAGATAGCGAGGTAATGCGGAACGATCATTGCATTTCCATCCTTCTTCCTGAATAGAATATTAAGGCTGAAAGTCGGATAAAAAAGGACCTTGAAGTCTCCTCCGACTTCTTCATCCTTTTCTCTCTTGATCCCTTCTTCGATCGAGGAATCTGTCGTTTCCATCTTTCCGCCGATGAAGGAGAACGTTCCGTCGTAGTCGGCCTCCCCTTTTCGCTTACAAAGCAGCACCTGTGACCTATCTGCGGAGAGAATGATCAGCTTCGGGCAGTACTGAAAGTGATACGTATCCATATGCGTATATCTATCCTGAAGATCCTACGGATTCTCGCTGAATATTGAGCGGAGAGTCGATTCGGGCACTTCGAATGGTACTCGGGGCGAAGTGGTGGGAGGAGCGGGCGGGTTGGGTTGTGACTGAGGCTGAGCGGCGGGTTGTGGCTCGGGGCGCGCAGGCTTCGCCTGCCCGCCCTCGCGCTCCGGCTTAGCACCAGGTCCGTTATTCTGCCGTCCTTCCCTTCCCGCCTCAGGACGCCTTCCCTCTTCCGGACGCGGCTTGTTCTCGTTTCTTTCCGGTGTTTTCTGCTGACCACTATCTGCGGGCTCCTGACTACCTTTAAGCACATCAGCCAAGGCACCCTTGAGCGGCGTAGCTTTGGTCTCGGTTTTCTGCTGGCGTTCTTTATCTGCGCCTGCGGTCATGCCGCGCAGTATCGCCCTGAGATCCTCGCTCGTCTTATTCCCCCCGGGAGGCGGAGGGGTCATTGTCTGACGAGACCGATCTGGATCATTCCGTTGCCCGGAGTCGTCGCGCGACTGCGGACGGGGCGTTGACGGACGCGGACGGTCATCGCTGCGCGCGGAAAATGTGGAAGAACGTTCTGAGGACGAGCGCGGAGCATCATCACGCCTAGGTGCTGCTGCGCCATCTTTCTTCGGATATCCTCCGGCTGGCGGAGCTTTCTTTGCGGGCGGCTCTGCGGGACCGCCCGCGGGCGCTGCCATAAGCTCGCCGAAGATAGCTTCTTCGATACCCGCACGCGGCACAGCGAATTGAGCCCGCGAGGCTTCGATGACTTCGGTACGGAACGAGCGCGGTGGCGGCTCAATAGGCGGGAGACCGATAGCTGAGAACGGGCGCGAGCCGACGCCGTCTATCATGAGCGTGAGGTAGAGCTGATACTGACCGAGGTTCACGAGATCCTCTTTCAGGAACTCAGGCGTGAAGACGGTCTCGAGCACTTCTGCGTCGAAGGGCCCTACGCGGAAGGCGGCGGTAGTACCCACGTTCCCGAAGACCGCAGCGCGCACCTGCTCCTCCATCTGCTCGACATACTGGTGCGCGATGATCAGATTCAGGGCATATTTTCGGGCCTCGGACAGGATCTCGGCAAAGGTGTCGTTCGCGAAGTTCTGGAATTCGTCGACGTAAAAATAGAAATTCTGAGCTTCCTTGAGCTGTTCGGGCGGCAGATCCGCGCGACTCATCGCAGCCAAGAAGATGCGCGTCGTGATCATGGAACCCAGGAGACGCATATTCACGTCGCCTACCAATCCCTTCGAGAGGTTGATGAGCAGTATCTTCTTGTTGTCCATCAGCTCGCGAATATCGAAGGAAGACTTCGGCTGGCCGATGATATTGCGGATGAGCGGATTACTCGTGAACTGTCCGATCTTGTTCTGGATCGCAGGAGTCGCTTCCTGCGTGAAGCGGTCGGTATATTGCGCAAACTCCTTCACCCAGAAGTCCTTCACGACCGGGTCCTTTACGTTGTCGACCACTTTCGCGCGGTACGCCTTATCGGTATACATGCGATTAACGCCGAGCAGGGTCGCGTCCGGATACTCAAGCAGAGCGAGCAGCGTATTGGTCAGGATGTATTCCATACGAGCGCTCCACGCGTCCTCCCATATCTTCTTGAATGTTGCCATGAGACCGCTCGTCACTAGGTGGCGCTTGTCATATCCCACGTCCTCCATGACGTTGAAGGCGATGGGATGCTCCATATCGAAGGGCGCGAAATAGACGACGTCCTTCAATCGATGCTCAGGTATGTAGTTGAGGAGCGTCTCCACCGCGCTTCCGTGCGGGTCGATGAAGGCCAACCCTTCCCCATTCTGGATGTCTTGGATCGCCATATTCTCGAGCAAGGTCGACTTGCCCATGCCCGTCTTCCCGATGACGTACATGTGGCGGCTGCGGTCCTTGGCCTTGAGGCCGAAGGGCGTGCGCTTGCCGCGGCTGTCGGTAGCGGCGAAATAGGTGACGCGATCAGGATTCTGCATTACTCTCAGTATAATACGAAAACAACGCCGCAGGCGTTGTTTTATGAACGCATGATGCGCGTGGCGCGTGGCTCAGCATCCGGTGCGTCCCTGAAGCTCTGTACGTCGGTACTGAGAGCTCTAGGGGCAGAGCGGGCCCGAAGCGTGAAGCCGATGGCTGCTACCGCAAGACCAAGCACCGGCAGGACCCAGGATAACCATGCAAGCGGAAGACCGCTCCAGGGAGATAGGACGATAAGGACACCGAGAATGATGAGGATGGTCTCTCGTTTCATGGAGATAGTATAGCAAATTCACGCTGACGAGACGCGGAAAGGGCCGGTCCTTGCGGATCGGCCCCTTTGTAGCACATTCTCGAAGATCAGGATTGAGCGTATTCGATATTGCTGTCGAGAAGGACCGGATAATTGGCAGCGACGCCGCAGAGCACCGCACCTTCCCGGAGCGGACGGAGGGAATGCCAACCGCCGGCAGGCACGATCGAGACCAATCCCGAACCGAGCGGCGAGTATAAGCCGGGAACCCCTTGCTCGTCGAACCGGAGACCTTCCTCCCAGTCCTTCGGATCATCGGCGCCGACCGTCTTCCAGTAGGTCACGCCTGTGACTCCCGCATGCCGATGAACACGCATCTCGGCGAGATAGCGAGCAAGGCAGAGGTCGAGATCAGGCAAGATGCCGAGTGCTTCGGCCGGCAGGCGAGCCTGCACAGGCGGGGAAAGGAGCGGGATCTCCCAATATTCGAGGCATTCCCCTTCGGGGCGATGCCAATTCCCTTCCGCAGCCCGAAGCAGGCTTTGGAAGAAATCGTCATCGCCGCCTAGCGACGCTACGGCGTTCACAAGAGCATGAATCTTGGCCACGGCGGACCCTTTCTCAATTGTTGAAGAACGAACGGAATATACTATCTTTAATACTAAAAGTCAATCCACGCTTACGCGGAGACGATGACGACGAATTCTCCGCGTACTTCGGAGGGGTGGGATTCGAAATGCGTTATGAGCTCGGTTGCAGATCCCGCAACGACCGACTCATACATCTTGGTGAGCTCGCGCAGGACGACGACCTGGCGATCCTCTTCAAGTACAGCGGCAAGCTCCGAGAGTGCTTTCTCGATGCGGTGCGGAGACTCATAGAAGACGACGGTGCGCGGAGTCTCTGCGATCTCCTTCATGAGCGTCTGCCTGCCCTTCTTGTGCGGAAGGAACCCGAGGAAGACGAACTGATCGCATGGCACGCCCGCTATCGAGAGCGCAGCGGTCACGGCAGCAGCGCCAGGGATGGCGACTATGCGCACGTCGTCGCGCAGCCGCGCACGCACTTCAGCGACGAGCATGGTACCCGGATCACTCACGCCCGGCGTGCCAGCGTCGGTAACTAACGCGATATGCTTCCCCTCCCCGAGCATCGCGAGGATGCGGGTAGTCGCGCGCAGGGTCGCGGGACCGCTCTGGGCGTGATAGATAAGGAGCGGCTTCTCGATGCCGTATCTCGCGAGCAGCTTGCTGGTCACGCGCGTGTCTTCGACCGCGATAGCGTCAGCCTGCTTAAGGGTCTCAAGTGCGCGAAGCGTGATGTCAGCGAGATTGCCTATCGGGGTGGCGACGATGGAGAGGGTTCCACCTGAGGGATTTAGGGTTTCCATCTCCCTACCCTGCCGCATTTTTATGAAAAAGGAAAGTCTCTAACCGTATCTCATATATATGGACTTACGTTGTCCATATATTTCTGGAAGTTAGGGTTGGAGCGCAGGGAAATCGGCGACAAGCGCGTCGGCGATCTTATAGACGTCGCCCGCGCCCATCGTGATGATGGTGTCGCCCGGCCGCGCGAGTCCGCGAACCATCGCTTCGGCGTCTTCGAATGAGTCGACGGCGCGCGCGGAACCGCCCTCCTCCTGTATGCGGCTTGCGAGGAGTTCGCTCGAGACGGTGCCATCGTCCTCTTCGCGGGCCGCGTAGATAGGCAGGATGATGATCTCGTCAGCGTCCGTGAACGCTCGTGCGAAGCTGTCGAGCAGGTCCCGGGTGCGGCTATAGAGGTGCGGGTGGAAGAGGACGATGATGCGAAACGGATCACCGGACTCCTCAAGGCGCGCGCGAAGCGCGCGCAAGGTTTCTGATATGGCAGTCGGATGGTGGGCGTAGTCATCGAGCACGTCGTTCCCCGCTTCGGTCTTTCCCTTGTATTCGAAACGGCGCCAGGTGCCGTGGAAGCCTCCGAGCGCGGTGGCGATAGCAGTATCGGTAAGCGTCGGGAGAATGACGCGTGCGGCAGCTGACGCCGCGCGCGCGTTCATGCGATTGAATTCTCCCGGCAATCGCAGCGCGTATCCCGGTTCCTTCGTGTAGTCGATGACCGTGGCGCGCACGTCCTCGAGGAGCGGCTGTATGGCTGGATGCTCGGTGTCGGTGATGATGAAGCCTGCTTCAGGAACTTTCTGGATAGCCTTATGGAACGTATTCTGGACGTCGGCGAGCGAAGCGAAGTAGTCGGTATGATCCCACTCGATATTCGTAATGACGAGGATTTCAGGGGAGAGTTCGAGCACATGATCGCGGTATTCGCAGGCTTCGACGACGAAGAGATCGGGGCTTCCTGACAGGTAATTGCTCTCGAAATCACGGACGATGGAACCGATAATGGCCGTTGGGGATGCGCCGTTATCCGCAAGGATCTTCGCGAGCATGCCGGTCGTCGTCGTCTTGCCGTTGGTGCCGCTCACGGCGACCGTGCGGCGCGATTGGGACACTTGCCCTAGCATCTGGAAGTACGAGAGTTCGGGAATGCCAAGTCGGACCGCTTCCATGCGCTCGATGTTATCCGGGTGCGCGGCGTCGCTATAGACGACGAGATCGAGATTCGGCGCGAGATTATCAGGGGAATGGCCGATGATGACCTTGATTCCTTTCTCTTCGAGCATCTGCGTTACCGGGCTCGCCTCCCTGTCGGAGCCCGTCACGATATCGCTGCGGTCGCGCAGAAGCTGGGCAAGCCCCGACATGCCGATGCCGCCGATGCCTATCATGTGTATGCGGGCGGGATTCATAGGGAGAGATTGCACTACTGTATCACAGCAGGCACGGCGGGAGGCTAGCTGCCGAGTACGGCCTTCTTGGGGCGTACGGGGCGGCCCAGCAGGGCCGCCCCTATCACCCTGAATCGCTCCGTGAGGTCGGTGGTATAGAAGACGGTGCCGCGTCTGCGCTCAAGCTGCACCGCCATTTCCGGATGTCGCGCCAGATACTCCTTCAGCTTTCGCGCGACCACCTTCCCTTCTGAAACGATCTTGATACGGCTTCCGAGTTCTCTGCGTATAGCGCCTTCGAAATGACCATAATGCGTGCAGGCAAGGATAAGCGTATCGATGCCCGCGCGCTTGAGCGGCACGAGGTACTTCCGGAGGATAAGCATCGCTGCGGGCGACCGGTATTCTCCTTCTTCGACCAGAGGCACGAGGAGTGGCGCGGCTTGCTGGACCACGTGCATATTCTTGTCTATCTTACGCAGCTCGCGCGGAAACTTTCCGGAACGCACCGTGCCGCCGGTGGCGAGCACGCCGATGCGCCCACTACGCGTCACGCGCACCGCTTCCTCAAGCGCCGGAACGACGACGCCGAGCACGCGTCGGTCAGGAAAGTGCTTCGGAAGATATTCCTGCTGGACCTTCCGGAGCGCTTCAGCGGAAGCCGTATTACAGGCGATGATAACGATGCGGCACCCTTGCTTGAATAAGAAGTCGACCGCTTGTTCGGTAAACGTGTGCACGACCTCCATCGAGCGCGTTCCGTAGGGCGCTCGCGCGGTGTCCCCCAGATAGATATAGCGGTATCCGGGGAGGATCCTTTCTATCTCCTTCAGGACGCTTATGCCGCCGAATCCAGAGTCGAATATACCTATTGGACCTTTGACCAACCGTTTCATGTCTGCATCTCTCGCACGATGGCATCGAACTGATCGCCACGATCGAATTCGTTGCGGAACATGCCGAAGGAGGCGAAGGCTGGACTGAGAAGTATCGCGTCCCCTGATTCTGCGTGCATGCGCGCATTGCCGACGGCGGCGATCAGATTGTCGAAGACTTCGGCGTCCGGAAACTGCTCCTTGATCCGCGCCGTACCTGTTCCCGACAGGAACGCTACGCGCTTGGTGAGGGACGGTACGACCGATATGAGTTCAGTCATCCGAAGACCCTTTTCAGCACCGCCCATGATAAGCAGGACGCGCCCCGGATAGCGCTCGCCTAGGGCGCGCAGTGCAGCAAGCGTAGCTTCAGGCGTGGTGGCTGTGGTGTCGTTATAATAGTCGACACCATCCACGGTAGCTACGAGCTCTAGCCGGCCGGGAACACCCGTAAAACTCTCAAGTGCTGCGCGAATGACGTCGTCGCTGATATCAAGGGCCTCTGCTGCGCGGCGCGCCAGCGCCGCGTCATAGCGATTATGCTCTCCCGGTATGGCGAGCTTCCAGTCCTCTGGCAAGTCGCTTGCCCCTACGAGGCTCGTCCAACCCTGTATATGGCCCGCATCATACTTCTCCTGAATGAGTCCTGCGCATTGACTGCCGAGGACGAGCGTATCACCGGGCTTCTGGAATAAGAAGATATTGGCCTTATCCGCGAGGTATGTGTCGAGGTTCTCTTTGTAGTAGTTCAGATGGTCCGGAAAGAATGTCGTGAAGACCGCGATGTGGGGAGACATCTTCGCTTCGCCGAAGCCTTGCAGCTGCCAGGAATCAAGTTCGAAGAGCGCGATAGAATCTTCGGTAACTTCCGGGAGAAGCGCGAGCGTCGAGATTCCGCGCACATTCCCGCCGAGCAGCACGTCCTTCCCTGCCGCTTTCAGGATCGCGTGGAGCATATGAGTCGTGGTGGATTTCCCGCGCGTGCCGGTAACACCGACTATGGGAATCTGTGCGATCTCTGCGAATAGTGACGCGCTCATCTGTATGGGAATGCCATTACTGCGCGCCTCTTCTATATAGATAGAATCCATCGGAACGCCTGCGGCCTTGAGGATCATGTCGCGGTCACGGAAGTCTTCCAGGCGATGCTCACCCAGCACATACTGTATATCCGGGAATTCCTGAAGCGCCTCGAGTGAGGATGCGAGCTGCTCTCGTGACTTCAGATCCGTGACGATGAGATGTGCGCCATTCTCGGCAAGGTAGCGAACGTCCCCAAGTCCCCGACCCAGAAGGCCGAGACCCATGACCGTAATGTTCTTGCCTTCAAAATGCTGCCTGGCGTCCATGTATTCCTATCGTAGCGTATTCACCGCCGCGAGGAAAATACGCCTCCGTACCAGATGAGTCCTTAATTACAAGGCGTCGTGATCATCTCGTCTACGTGCGCAAGCGGAAAAACAGATTTCTTGACCGCGATGATCTGGAACGGACTCGTGAGCGTCGCGGGAGCCGGGCAGCCGTCTGCGGGCGCCGTACGGGTGATATGGATCTGACGCGTACTGCCGGTGTCTTCGATATCGCTTATGCGCACGCCGTAGCCGCCGGTCGAGTGGCTGCCGTCGAAGACGGCAAGAACTTCCTGAGTATCAAAATCCACGGCAGGGATAGAGGGTCCGTTATTGCTATAGACCATCTGCCAGAGCGTTGCTAGATCAGCCGCATTCGTGATGCGGTAATTCGCGCGCTGATCGACGCCTGCAGCATTCGTGCCTGCAGCCAAGGTCGCGAAGGCGATGCCTGACGGTCCGGCAGTGCTGGTCGTTGTCGTCTGGTGGAAGATTGGGGTCCCGAAGAGATAGAGCGAGCCGCCGATGACGATAGCGGCTATGACCGTACCGGCGATGATAAGCGAGTCGCGCATATGCGTAAAGTATAACCTACGCTAGGGCGAGGAACCGAACGGTGGTGTAAAAATACGAGTCAAAAAAGCTTTGTTTGCTACACTGAGGAATATGAACATCGGCGAGCATCATCTGCATCTGCGCAAGCGGACGTACCGGCGTCTGGAAGCGTACCCGCACCCGGACCGGCTCCGGCGCATGTTCGATATGCTCATGTACGCCGTGGGGATCGTATCGCCGCTCGCGCTCCTCCCCCAAGCGATGGAAGTATACGTGCACCGGGATGTCGCGGGGCTCTCACTCGTAACATGGGGGCTTCTGGGGTGCGCGAGCCTGCTCTGGACGCTGTACGGCGTTCTGCACCGCGAATATCCGATACTGGTGACGAATGCGGGGATGACGCTGCTTAACTTCGGCATAGTCATCGGAATCCTTTTGTTCAGATAGCAGGAATCCGCCGCGTACGCGGCGGATTCCTGCTATCTGAAGCGCCTTCGTGGACTCGTACCGACGCGTATCTGCACTCGAGTATCAGTGGAGTTGATTCGTTGTGTTTCTGTTTTGTGTGCGACCAAGCATTCCTTACGAGGAACGAGTTAGGA
Organism: Patescibacteria group bacterium; assembly: GCA_040388985.1. Classification (GTDB taxonomy): domain Bacteria; phylum Patescibacteriota; class Minisyncoccia; order Phycocordibacterales; family Phycocordibacteraceae; genus C7867-001. The sequence goes on from JAZKAU010000003.1 coordinate 184,399, forward strand.
ATGCTGAAGTACCCGACATTATTTTCTTATGACGGGCTGGAATTAGAAAATAAGAAGTGCATGCCTTCTGGCAAGCCTTGTGGTGCAAGCGGAAAGATTCGAACTTTCGACCGCCCGAGTATCAGTCGGGTGCTCTACCGCCAGGAGTGGAAATGTATAGATAAGTAATCTTGTCTATACGATTGAAACGACGCAGCGGCAAGCTATGCTTACCAACTGAGCAATACATGTGCACGCTCTTGGATTCGAACCAAGGACCGCTCGAGTATCAGTCGAGTTGATTCATTGTGTTTCTGTTTTGTGTGCAAGCGGAAAGATTCGAACTTTCGACCGCCCGAGTATCAGTCGGGTGCTCTACCAACTGAGCTACGCTTGCACACAAAACACAAAGTAAGGCATCAAAGCAACTGAGCTCTGGCGTGCCGTCCGCACGTTAAGGGATAGTACCAGAACCGGGCATGTTATTCCAGCCATATGGAGACAGATGACACTCTACGAAAAAGCGCCCCGGCTCCGCCAGGGCGCTCTTTCCGTCAACGAGGCATGCTTCAGTTCACGAAGCGCCTTCAACGGGCTGCCCGTAGAAACGTTCCCTGTCGGACCGGAATTCCGCTGCTTGTTCCCGTGCTGACCGCGTGTCGTGGGAGAAGTCCGTCCGCTCCCATCCCTCCGGGCAGCCGGTACCGCGACGGTACCACCCTTTCCTCCAGCCGCGCCTGATCTCGATCCAGAGATCGGGATGCTGCGTGCGGTAGGCGTGGGTATAGCCACGCATGAAGAAAAGGATCCTTCGTAGCGCGATCCCGATGAGAACGACGGCAACGATGCCGATTGCGAGGAGAATGGCTATGTGCACGCTAGTCATGAGCAACCCCTGTTGTTACGGAAGATTCCTAAATTAATATACTACATATTCCGAACAAATCAATGAGCGCGAAAAGCCCCGTGCGTACGGATATTCCCGAAGGAAGATCCGTACGCACGGGGCTTTTCGTTTGTAAGGTAAAAACTGAGAAGATTACGTGCTCTTGTGTTCCGCCTATTCGATACAGTGCGAGCGTCAATTGAGCGCTCCCACTCTACCGCCGGTGCGTTGCTTCCAATATGCCGAAGCAATTCGAAGTCAATTCCTTGCAAGCAAGTCATTGATCCGGCGTCCGTATACCATTTTGGGATGAGTATCATTTCCCCATCATTCCGAAGAATGATGATCGACAAGAGTGTTCTTTCGAACATCTCGGTTCCGATTGGATATGTTCCACGACCAGCTTCCGCTAGCCGTGCCTTGTTACGACTTA
>JAZKAU010000004.1:0-22044 GCA_040388985.1 Patescibacteria group bacterium
AACCACTCAGTTAATCCTAGTGGCGCAGTAACCAAAGTTACAAGACACAGCTCTTTCCTTAAATCTTTTCGTGCGTAGAAAAAAGCGCACCACACGAGGAAGTAAAAACCACAAAGTAGTATATACGCGTAGCTTCCAGCAAACATGTCTCAAATCATAACACCGATCGAATGATCGTCAGAAGACGGTTCGCATTTGTGACCCCACGGGGACCGCGAATACGCTTATCGAAGCTTACAGCTTCAGTACACCTTGCGGATACTTTGCTTCAGGAAATCGCAAAGTATGCTCGCAAGGTCTTCGATTCCCCGACGCAGGCGCCCCGCGCCAGCTTGGGCTCATGCGACAAACGGAAAACCGCTCTTTCGAGCGGTTTTCCGGGTCGCATGACCCCACGGGGAATCGAACCCCGATTTGATCCGTGAGAGGGATCTGTCCTAACCGTTAGACGATGAGGCCGTCTGTGCTTTTATACCAAGAAAACGGCAGACGCGCCAATAGAATAGGGCCTCGAGTTATCCTACTCACTTGATTGATTCGTACCGCAGCGGGAGTAGAATCAGTTCGGAAGTGCGCTCAAGCACTCCAGGGGAGAGGAGCGGGGTTCATGGGTTCTTCTGCAAGCGTCGCATCACGGGTACGGGGTGCTGCCATCGCGGCCGTGATCGGAGTGATTTTCGTTGCAGGTCTGCATTCTATGCTGAGGCCGGCGGCGCAATCGATTTCAGCGGCCGTTCAATGAACAGTCCAGCACTATGGGCGACCGAGGGACCTGCAACAGCAGGCCCTTGTTGTTTCTATAGACACTCTTGAAATTTCTGGCACGAGGGGCACAATGACTTCATGGCGTTCAAAAACCAGATTCAGAAGCTCCTGGACAAGGCAGGTATTACTATTAACGGCAGCAATCCCTGGGATATCCAGGTCCATGATGAACGATTCTATGGTCGAGTAATCCGGCAGGGACTGCTCGGTCTCGGGGAGTCGTATATGGATGGCTGGTGGGATGTGCCGGAACTCGACCAATTCTTCTACAAAGCCATACGTGCGCAGCTTGAGGGCGAGGTGCAGCCGTGGTGGCAGAGAATGCTCGAGCGATCGATTCAGCGTTTCTTCAATCTTCAGTCCCGCGCCCGCGCCTTCCAGGTCGGTGAACAGCACTACGATATCGGCAACGACCTCTATACCCGCATGCTGGACTCCCGGATGGTATATAGCTGCGGATACTGGAAAGACGCGAAGACGCTCGACGAGGCACAGGAAGCTAAGCTCGACCTCATCTGCCGGAAGATAGGACTCAAGGACGGGCAACGGGTGCTCGACATCGGTTGCGGCTGGGGAAGCTTCGCGAAATTCGCGGCAGAGATGTACGGCGCGCACGTCGTGGGACTCACTATATCCGTCGAACAGGCGAAACTCGCACAGGAAGTCTGTGCGGGACTCCCGGTCGAGATCCGCGTGCAAGACTATCGTGATCTGAACGAAAGGTTCGACCACATCATCTCTATAGGCATGTTCGAGCACGTGGGATATAAGAATTATCGCGAGTACATGGAAATGGCCCACCGCTGCCTTGCCCCTGACGGATTCTTTCTTCTGCATACTATCGGCGGGAACGAGTCTGGAACCGGGGCTGACCCGTGGACGCAGAAATATATCTTCCCGAATGGCATGCTCCCCTCTGTCTCTCAGATAGGAAGGTCGATAGAGGGACTCTTCGTTATGGAGGATTGGCACAACTTTGGCGCCTACTATGACACCACTCTCATGGCCTGGAATGAGAATTTCCAAGCTGCGTGGCCTGACCTTGAGAAGAAATATGGCGAACGCTTCAAGCGCATGTGGCAGTACTATCTGCTCATATTCGCAGGCTCATTCCGAGCACGAGCCGATCAGCTCTGGCAGGTCGTTCTCTCGCCGAAGGGCGTTCCAGGCGGCTACACGTCCGTACGCTAGGTATGACAGCTGTGACGCGGTATTGGCTCATGAAATCGGAGCCGGAAAGCTACGGCATCGATCACTTGCGTAAGGACAAGAAGACCGCGTGGACGGGCGTCCGAAATTTCCAGGCGCGCAATTACATGCGCGACGGCATGCAGGTGGGGGATAGCGTCCTCTTCTACCACTCAAACTGCAAAGAGCCGGGAGTCTATGGGCTCGCGAAGGTAGTGTCGAAGCCGTATCCCGATCCGACGCAATTCGACCCCACGAGTCATTATTTCGAGAAACGCGCGACCAAGGAGAAACCGGTCTGGTATCTGGTTGATATCGCCTTCGTGCGCACATTAGCGAATCCTGTTCTCTTGCCTGCGCTCCGCGAAGACGACGCAACATGCGGCATGCAGATGCTGCGGGCGGGCAGCAGGCTTTCAGTGACACCGGTCACTAAGAGCCAATTCGATGCCGTCATAAAACATGGAGCATAGCGTGCTACGATTCCTTTCATACTAAGAACCTTCTGTACCATGCACGACATCTATAACGACACTCCTGCGCCAGAGCATGTTCCTGAACCAGGCTTCTACTATCACTATAAGCACGACCCGTTGGGTCCTGAAAATAACTATGCGTACGAAGTCGTAGCCGTCGGGCATCATACTGAGGAAGACGCGCGACCGGAAGATCGGTTCATGGTCGCATACCGACCCCTTTACGATACGGCGCTCGTATACCGGCTTGGCCGTATGTTCGACCTTCGCCCGCTTGATATGTTCATGGAGACAGTAGTGAAAGATGGCATAGAGATGCCTCGTTTCGATAAGATTGATGACATGGAGCTTATCTCACGTTTGAAAATTATTTGCGCAGAGATGTATCCACAGAAGGATTGCTAGTACACATGCAAAGCCACGCCCCCGATAGGGGAGTGCGGCTTTGCATTCGTCTGAGAACCACTATGATATATCATAGTGGTTCTCAGAATTTCTTAGCCCAGATTCTAAAGGGCCCGAAGCGATTATGCACGCCGATCCTGGAACGCCGTATGGAAAGCGCGAAGCCGCGCGTCTCGAGCGACTCTCCGATGCGACTCGCGAGAGTACGCATATAAGCTCCAGAGGCGCAGGAGACGCGCAGGCGCAGTACGACGAAGCTACGTTCCGGCATCGCCGCAAACAGCACACGCCAGCCGGCACGAATCACGTCCTGCCTGAAGTCAGCGCCAAGCTCTTTCGATGGCTCATCGCTGCGCGGGACGCTAACCAAAGCCGTATCGATGCGCTCTTGCAATCCTGCACGCGTGAGCCGTTCAAGCGAACGGAGGCGTATCTGATAGATCGTCTCTTCGTGGTCAGGAATAGTAATGGTATCGAGTGTTCCCTCAAGCGCATATTGGAACAAGGGCTTGCCGCTCACGGTCTTGGATGAGAAAGCGGGGTAGGGAACCATATGCGCTCCTTCCAGATGTTTCAATACCTCGCGCAGCTTCCTGTCAGGATTCGTGTCTACCTCTGCATAGGCGGGAAGTCCGAGCGCGTCGCCCGTATCGGTCGAGAGATCGAGTACGACCTCTATCTCGTACTCTTTATCGAGCTTCCGATACTCTCCCTGTTTCTTACATTCTTCGCCGAGCAGCACGAGTAGTTTGCCGCTTGCCATCGGGTCGAGCCGCCCGGCGTAGGAGGCGGGAAGCGTGGAGAACTGCGGGTGAAGAGCTTGCCAGGCCACGAGTGTCTCAAGCGGCGTCTGACCGCGCGGCTTCTCGAGCACGACGTAGCGGGGAGTCATAGGAAAATAGTAGCAGAAAGAGGGCGGGCCTGCGGCCCGACCTCTTTCCAGTCGCGCCTATAGATTACGACAACAAAGAGTCGACGACTTCCTTCACCAGCGCGCCGTCAGCCTTGCCCTTGAGTTCCTGCATGACGGCTCCGATGAATTTCCCGGCGTCAGCCTTGCTCGAGACGTTCATCTCCGCCATCTTATTCTTCACCACTTCCTCCACCTGCTCGCGACTCATCTGTTCAGGCAGGAGCGATTCGATGATGGCGAGCTCGAGCTTCTCGGGTTCCGCAAGCTCATTACGGCCCGCTGCCTCATACTGTTGTATAGAGTCCTTGCGCTGGTTGCTCGCACGCTTGAGTACCACCAGCGCTTCTTCGTCGGTCAGGAATTCATCAGGCTTGCGCTTCTTGGCGACCGCTTCGTTGGTCATCGCGGTCGCGAGCGAGCGGTAGGTTTGCAGACGCACCGTGTCCTTGGCGCGGAGCGCATCCGGGATGCCTGCCTTTATCGATTCATGGATTGCCATACTCTGGGTAACGAATGAGGATTATATACGGATTTTACCACGAGCAGGGCGGCGAGTTATACTACGGATACATGACCCTCTTCTACGTCGCTCTTATCATCCTCGCGCTCGTCCTGGTCCAAGGAGTCGGCCTCTGGCTCATAGCGAAACGCCAGGAGAAGCATCAGCAAGAACTCGCCGTGCCAAAGGATGACACCGGTCTCATGATGCTCCAGAAGCAGATTCAGAATCTAGAAACGGCGCTCGACAGCCGCATGAGCGAATCCTCGCGCAATGTGAATGAGACGGTGAAGAGCCAGCTCGGCGAATCAGCGAAGCTGATTCGCGAAATAACCGCCGAGATCACAAGCGTGAAGGAGATAGGGCGCGAGACGGGGAAATTCGCCGAGCAGCTCAAATCCCTCCAAGACATCCTCAAGAACCCGAAGCAGCGCGGCATACTCGGCGAGTATTACCTTGAGACCGTGCTCAAGAACGTGCTACCGCCGGGCATGTATAAGATGCAGCATCCGTTTAGCAATGGGGAAATCGTGGACGCCGCCGTCTTCGTGAACGATAAGATCGTGCCCATAGACTCGAAGTTCTCGCTCGATAACTATAATCGCTATATCCACGCCGACGGCGCCGAGCGTATCGCTCTCGAGAAGGCCTTCGTGAATGATCTCAAGCTGCGCATCACGGAAACGGCGAAGTATATCCGACCGGAAGAAGGCACCATGGACTTCGCCTTCATGTTCATTCCGAGCGAAGGCATCTATTACGATCTCCTCACGAACCAGGTCGGCGCTGGCGAAGATGAGAATCTCATCCAGCGCGCGGCAGGGAAGTACAAGGTCATCATCGTCTCTCCGACGTCCTTCCTCGCCTACCTTCAGACGGTCATGCAGGGCCTTAAGGCCCTCCAGATAGAGAAGCAGGCGGAGGAGATTCAGAAGCGCGTGGGCGAGCTCGGCAAGCACCTGAATGCCTATGAGGATTATTATAAGAAGCTGGGCGTCTCGCTCGGCACCGCCGTCTCTCACTACAACAGCGGCTACAAGGAGCTCGGAAAGGTGGAGAAGGACGTATACCGTATAGCGCAGGAAAAGATGGAGCTCGAGATCGAGCTTCTGGAAAAGCCGGGAGTCGCAGACATTGACTGATTTATATAATTATGTTTGAATATCGTAGTACTGGCAACTTCACGTCAGACATCAGGAGGACAGCATGATAAATGTTCTTATCGGGGCCGGCGCTCTGCTAATCGGTCTCTACATCGGCGCTCGCTGGGGTGCCGGCCGGCTTCCGGGATTGCGCAAGGAGATGGTCGAGGGAACCTACCATTCCCTCGGCTCAATCAAGATTCCCGGAAGGCCGGGCTGGGTATGGGGTCGCAGCACCCCTGCCCGGGACACATGGCTCGTCGTGACGGTCAATCAGGCCGGCAAGCTGCGAATTCAGCATTGGCCGATCGAGTTGCGGGCGGGTCAGAGCTCGCTGGCCATCGATCGGCCGGCGTCGCGTAAGACAGCTGCACGCGCGTAGCGAGCAGCTACTGCAAGCAGCAGGGGATGTGGGCCGTCGGATAGCTTCCGGCGGCCTTGCTTTTTGCCCAGAATCCCTTAGAATGGGCCTATTATGGAACTTGCAGTTATAAAGACCGGCGGAAAGCAGTACGTCGTCTCTCCGGGCACCACTATCACTATCGAGAAGCTCGGGCGCGGTGCCGCTACACAGCCGCTTAAGAAAGGGGATTCGGTGACCTTCTCTGACGTTCTCCTCAAGGATAATGGAAGCGCTACTACCATCGGCGCTCCGCTCATCTCGGGCGCGACAGTCACGGGTACGGTAGAAGTCGTCGGACGCGCGAAGAAGATCGACGTCGTCAAGTACAAGGCGAAGAGCCGTTACCTGAAGCGCCGCGGCCACAAGCAGCCGAATATTAAGGTCAAGATCGACAAAATTTCTTAGTAATCGCGCATAAGCACCCCGGCTGCTTTGTTGCAGATTCCGAGGCTCGGTCACCGTATTTCAATACGACTCGCTTCACTTCTCATCTGCGCCTCGCATCCAAAGCACTTCTGCACGATTCCTAGAGAAATTTACGATTTCTAAAACAACAAGAATCCGCCCGAAAGGGCGGATTCTTGTTTCAGTTTATATATGGACAACGTAAGTCAATATATTAGGTTTCTTTGCGGTTCGTGAAGGCCGCCGAAAGAGTCTCCTTGTCGGCGTATTCGAGTTCGCTGCCGGTGGCGAGACCACGACCGAGTTCGAAGAGCTTGAGGTGGCCGCGCAGCGGCTGCAGCAGGGCGCGGATGTGGTCGCTCGTGTGCTCGCCTTCGCTCGTGGCTGAAAGGGCGAGCACTATCTCTTCGAGGCCGTTCTTGCTCTTACGATCAACCCGTTCGATTAGCTCGCGCTCGCGAATTGCTCCTTTACCAGAAAGAGTCAGCACGCCGCCAAGCACGAAATACCGGCCGCGGTAGGAGCCGGAACGCTCCATGGCGAGCAAATCCTGATCACGCTCGACTACCATGAGGAGACGATCATCGCGGCTCGTATCAGCGCAGTAATTACAAAGCATTCCCACTCCTGACCAGAATCTGAGACATTCGCTGCACTGCTTCACGCTGTCGCCGATCTGGGTGATGAGGTTCGCCAGCTGCGCACGGTCGCCGTGCGAGACCGCCAGCAGGTGGTATACGAAACGCTTTGCCTGTCGAGGTCCGATGCCGGGGAAGCGCTCGAAGGCGCGGGCGAGTTCGTCTACCTTATCCATAATTTTCTATTCAACCGCGCCATTCTCCTTAATCTTGGTATCTTCGTATGGGCCTACGAGAACTCGGTAAAATTCCTGGGTAACTGCTGAAAGTACGCCGAGTGCTCTATTCAGGTGGAAATACTTAGTGGGGTATATGCCCTTGAGTATCCTCGTGAATGCATAGTTCAATGAGCCGTCCTGTTCCTCGACAGGGAGGGAGGCGAGATATTCGATGAGAGGATTTATCAATTCATCGAGATGCGGACGCTGTTCTTGCTTTATGTACGGCATGTGAATAATTTATAGCATTTTTCTAGGACCTGATTCAGAATTCGCTACCTAACTCCCCGTAGCCAGACTTATCAACCGGCATGAAGCTCGTGCGCTTCTCGTCGAAGTAGAGCTCTATCTTTCCGGTAGGACCGTTACGGTGCTTTTCGACCAGGATCTCCGCGATATTCTTGCGCTCGCTCTCTTCCTTGCCCTTATCCTCACGGTGGATGAACATCACGACGTCCGCGTCCTGCTCAATGGAACCCGAGTCGCGAAGGTCCGAAAGGCGCGGCTTGCCGCCGCGCTGCTCCACCGCGCGCGAGAGTTGGGAAAGGGCGAGGACCGGCACTTCGAGTTCGCGGGCGAGCGATTTGAGGGACCGGGAGATCTCAGTTACTTGCTGCACCATGGAATCGGACTGGCGGGTATTGGTAGGTGCCATGAGCTGGAGGTAGTCGACGACGATGAGGCCGATGCCGTGCTCGCGCTTGAGACGTCGCGCGGTCGCGCGCATGGCGAGGATGTTGCTGCCCGGCTTATCGTCGATAAAGATAGGAGCTTTCGAGAGCGACTCGAGCGCATCACGGATGCGTTCGAAGTCCTGCTCGGAGTTGAGGCCGCCGGTGCGCATCTTCCAGGAGTTCACGTAGCTCTCGGCCGAGAGCATACGGTCGACAAGCTGCTCAGAGCTCATTTCGAGCGAGAAGATGCCGACCGGGATGTTATGGCGCACGGCAGCGTTGCGCGCTATATCGAGCATGAGCGAGGACTTACCGACCGATGGACGCGCGGCGAGGATGATGAGGTCTGATTTATGAAGTCCAGAAAGGAGGTTATCGAGCTCGGGGAAGCCGGTCGGTACGCCGCGGATACTGCCGTCGTTCTTGCTCGCGGCCTCGATACGGTCCCAGGCACCGTCAAGCTTGTCCTTGATGGCTATGAACTTATGCGTTGCAGAGCCGTCACCGATCGCGTATATCTTCTTCTCAGCCTGGTCGAGGACTTCGGCGGTATCGTGCGCCTCTTCGTAGGCCGACTCGGCAATCTCGTGAGACGCGTCGATCAGGGAACGCATGATGTGCTTGCGCACGACCAGCTCCGCGTAGTGCGCGAAGTTCCCGGGCGCAGGCGCTGAGTTCACGAGTTCAGCGATATAAGAGCGACCACCGGAGCGCTCGAGCTGGCCCTTGCCTTGAAGGCGCTCGGAAAGGGAGAGGAGATCGATAGGCTCGCCCCGATCGGAGAGCTCGCGCATGCACTCGAATATGACCCGGTGTTTCTCGGCGTAAAAGGAGTCGGCGCGCACTGAGTCCGACACGTCATGGATAGCTTCGGGCTTGAGCAGAAGCGCGCCGAGGAGTCCACGTTCGGATTCGAGGCTTTGGGGCGGGATTCTAGTTGCGGAGGAGGCCATTACACTCCATTGTACCAAGCGCGCAAAAATTGCCTATGGAGGGCAGGCCTTAGGTACGATTCGTTCTACTTCTTCACTATCACGGGCCCGGTAGGGGAGTCCTCCACAGCATATCCCCGTTTTTCCATGTGGATACGCAGCTCGTCGGCGCGCGCGAAATCGCGCGCTTCCCGAGCTGCTTCGCGCTCTTCGGAGAGTTTCTGAATCTCAGTTGGTATAGTCGTCTGCGGCGTACGCGCAAGGAACGGAGGCTCTGCAAGGGAGAGACCGAGCACTTCGTCAGCGGCAAGCATCGCGCCATAACGGACTCTGGGCGATAGATCTTCATCGCGAACCGTCTCCCACAGAAGAGCCAGAGCCTTCGGTGTGGCCAGGTCATCACGCAGCAGCGTGCGTATGCGCTCAGATGTTGCCGACGAAACACTTACTTCTTTTGCCTCAGTCTTTAGCTCGCGCGCGATGCGCCAGAGGCGGGTGAGCGCCTCATTCGCAGCCTCGAGCGCGTCCCAGGTGAAGGACATCGGACTGCGATAATTGGCCTGCAAGAAGAAATAGCGCAATGCGAGAGGATGGTATCCGCGCTCGATGATGTCGGAAAGGTAGACCACATTTCCGACGGACTTCGCGATCTTCTCATCGTTCACGTTCACGAAGGCTTCGTGGAGCCAGTAGCGGGCGAGCGGCTTGCCGTTCGCGTTCTCGCTCTGAGCAATCTCATTGTTATGGTGCACGGGGATATGGTCGATGCCGCCCGTATGGATGTCGATAGTCTCACCGAGAAGTGCCTTATTCATAGCTGAACATTCGATATGCCAGCCGGGGAAACCGCGACCCCAAGGAGATGGCCACTCTTGCTGGCGCACGACGCCAAGCGCGGAGAATTTCCAGAGTGCGAAATCTGCAGGATTACGCTTCTCAAGGTTTTGCTTGATGCGCGCGCGACCGGCAAGCGCAACACGCTCACCGACGTCTGCTGCTGTGCCATCCTTTATGAATTCCTGCGGAATACTACCGAGTTTCCCGTACCCGGGGAATTTGCTCGTATCAAAATACATGCCGTCATGCGTGCGATATACGAACCCCTTGCTCTCAAGCGCTTGTACCATCGCTATCTGCTCAGGGATGTACTGGGTAGCGTGCGGGAAGAGGATATCGCTCGTATCCATGTTGATGGCCTGGATATCGTCGAGGAATAGCTTCGTATAGTGGGCGGCCACTTCCTGAGCGGTCTTGCCTTCCTTTTTCGAGCCGACTTCCATCTTGTCTTCGCCTTCGTCGCCGTCGCCTACCAGATGCCCGACGTCCGTGATATTGATGGCACGCCGGACACGATAGCCATTGCTCTTGAGGACGCGCGCGACCAGGTCGCCGAAAAGAGGAGCCTTCAGGTTCCCGATATGCTGCTTGCTGTAGACAGTCGGCCCGCAGGAGTAGAGCGTCGCTATACCGGGCTTAAGCGGAACAAATACCTCTTTCTTTCCGGAGAGAGTATTGGTGAAAAATATCGGCCCGTACCGCGATTCCTCGGACTTTTTCCAAAACTGCCACATACGTAGATATACCCTAGCACATCGAGGTAGTAGGCAATATGCAGAGTGCAGATGACCATTGGTAATACAGGAGCGCACGCCGCTGAAGGCGGCGTGCGCTCAGAAATCCGCCCCCTATATTTACAGCCACTTCTTATGCTTGAAATACGAGAGAAGGACGGTCACTACGAAGGCCATGACGGCGATGACGAACCAGAAGAAATAATGCGTATGCACGAGGGGGAGGTAGTCGTTATTCATCCCGAAAAGCGAGGCAACTACCGTGAGCGGAAGCGCGACGAAGGTCATGATGGTGAGGCGCTTGATGATCTCGTTCTGGGACGCCGAGAGCAGCGAATCGTTCGTCTCTCGCAGCTCGCTCGCTACTGCCCGGTAGGCGGCAACCACCGCGACCGCATGATCATGTTCGGCCTCGATATGAGACATATGCTTCTCGAAGTCGCGTCCGAGGAGTGACGGCTTCGCGAGTTCGCGCAAGAACGTCTGGAGCGGTTCCTGATGGCGGGCGAGCGTCGTGTCGAATCGAAGTAACACGCGACCCACGAGCGAGATATTGAGCACCGCCTCCCGCTCTTTCTCGTGGAATACATCCTCTTCGATGCGGTCAAGGAGTCGCGCCGTCTGCTCTGCCTCGTCGCTTATCGCGCCATAGAGCTGGCGTAGGATGCGTTCGAGCAGCGCACCCATGCCTTTCTCACGTTTAGGAAGGCCGAGCAATTCCTCGGACTCAAAGACTCGGTGCAGATTATGGATAGTGCTTATGACCTCGTAGCGCGCGGTGACGAGGAAGTTCTTCCCGACGATGAAGTCGATCTCCTGATTGCGCGCGCCGCCGCGCGGATCGGTCGAAGGGAAGTGGAGTATAAGATATTGGTAGTGAGGCGCTGAGACGACGAGCGGATACGGGGTAGGGGAGATGATCTCTTCCTCGATGCGTCCGTCGATATCGAACTGCGTCATCACGTCTTCGAGCTCTTCGCGCGTAGGCGATTCGAGATCCGTCCAGATAATGCCGTCGCTTTCGTGGCGGGTGACCATATACCCTCAGTATACCCGCACGCTGCCTGCTCATCGTGCGTGGGCTCATCAGAATGGGTATAAGGATGCGCTACTTCCATATGTTTCGCGTATAGCCATGTGGTATCATGGCACTCATATGGAGACTGAAGATCACTTGGTGGAAGAGCAGACCGCCGGACGGCGCGGCGCGCTCGATGCGCAACCTTCACGCCGCTTCGGTCGGACTCTCAAGCTTGCCGTTCTCTTCGCGCTCGTACTGACGCTCGGCTTTGCGGGCGGGCTTACCGTAGGCGCCGCAAGCGGCTCGAAAGTCTTCGCGAACGTACCACTTCTTGGCGATGGTTTAAGCAGCACGCCCGACCCCGCGCTCGACTTCACTGATTTCTGGAAGGTCTACAACACGCTCAACTCCAAATTCGTCCAGACGCATGCGTCCTCGACGGCTGCGACGAATCAAGACAAGGTTTGGGGTGCTATCCAGGGTCTCGTCGCTTCCTATGGCGACCCGTACACCGTCTTCTTCCCGCCTACTGAGGCCAAGCAATTCGAGGACACTATCGCCGGCAACTTCGGAGGAGTCGGCATGGAGATAGGTATCAATAACGACAAAGTACTGACCGTAATCGCGCCGCTCAAGGGAACGCCTGCCGAGCGCGCAGGAATACTGGCCGGTGACGGCATCCTCGCCATCGACGGAAAGTCCACCGAAGGCATGTCCACCGATGAAGCCGTAAAGCTCATCCGCGGCGATAAAGGGACGGTCGTAAAATTCACCATACTTCGAGCTGGAAAGACATCCGAGATACAGGTGACGCGCGACATCATACAGGTTCCAACCATCGAGAATTCGTATGACGCGTCCACCGGCGTCTATACCATCTCTCTCTACGAATTCACGGCGAATTCCGCGTCACTCTTCGATACGGCGCTCAAAGGCTTCCAGAACTCCGGTAGCCATAAGCTTCTTATCGACCTACGCGGCAATCCTGGCGGCTATCTGACTTCAGCCGTAAGCATGGCGAGTCATTTCCTCGCCAAGGGCGACGTGGTCGTGACCGAAGACTATAAGGGTAAGGCAGAGAACCTCGTACATCGCAGCGACGGCACCGGCGGCATCCCTGATGGCACGAAGGTTGTTATCTTGCTCGATCAAGGCTCCGCGTCGGCCTCCGAGATCCTCGCAGGCGCGCTCCAGGACAGCAAGAAGGCGACGCTCATCGGCACCCGGTCCTTCGGCAAGGGTTCCGTACAGGAACTCATCAACATCGGTGACGCCTCCCTGAAAGTAACCGTCGCGCGCTGGCTCACGCCGAACGGCCGCTCCATCTCAGACGGCGGCCTCACACCGGATATCAAGGTCGACCGCACGGAGGACGACGTCGCGGCAGGGAAGGATCCTCAGAAGGCTCGGGCTATCGAATTCCTCACGACGGGGAAGTAGTACCGCCTAGAGGTTGAATAACATTATTCGCCAATAGCTCATCTAAATATGGAGGCAATATCACTGATAAAAGATGCATATTACCCTCACGATTTTCATGCCGTACCGTCTGTCAAGACGAGTATTGAGAGTGAAGAGACCGAAAATGTTGAAGAGTTCGGAGTACTCTCAAACGAACCTTTGCTCTTCACGACTTTTCCATATACGAAGAAGCTTGCCGGTGCTGGACTTGGCGTAGGTCTGGATCAGATGCTGGATTACGTAGTGAATTCAGAGCTGTCAACGATTTACATGACTGACGTGAGTCCGGCCGTCTCTACGCTGAGCAGATCTTTCCTGGAGATAGGCCGCATACATCGCTTTATTAATAAGGATGACAAGGACACTTATCGTATGACTCCGGAGAAGTTTTGCTCTTATCTAGACTCGGAAAATATAGGCACGACTCTAGCGATGCTCGAGCCGCACTTCTCTGATTCTGAGATGGAATTTCTGACGAAAGCTTTTTCTGAAAGAATGCAAAACCACCATACTAAAGAGAGTCCTCCTCTTAGGCTATTCCACTACCTCTCATTTAAGAGCAGACAGAAAGAATATCGATCATGGATGAGCGATCCCGAGACACTTGAAAGAATCTTTTCTCTATACGAATCCGGTAATATTACCGTTGTTAGAGGAGACTTGTCCGGACCCACAGTTCTACCGGCTATTGCAAAGCAACTTAAAGAACAGGGGACATTGCTCTCTCTTGTGTACGAGTCTAATGCTAGGAATTATATAGAGATTGACGGTAATGAAGAAAGCCTGGAACACAATTGCCTATGGCTGGTCTCATCCTCAGCGGTTACTAAAGCTCCTGCACTAGCAGCTTAAAGGCTTTAAGTGGGACACATTTGCGAAAGAGGTCTGTAAAAGGTAGGATGGCTCTATATGAAAGTCGTACTACTCAAGGACGTGAAGAATATGGGTCGGGCAGGGAGCGTGCATGACGTATCAGACGGGCACGGACTTAACATGCTTATCCCGAAAAAGCTCGCTGTACTCGCGACGGCAGCGAGTATCCAGAAGGCAGAAGCCGTATCCAAGCAGGCAGACACGCAGCGTGAACTCGATAAGAAGCTCATCGAGGAGCGCCTGGGAGCGCTTGCCGAGGAGCGCATCGTGATCCTCAAGAAGGCCAACGAACAAGGTCATCTCTATGACGCAGTGGACGCGCGTGACATCGCTCACGCTACCGAGCTTCCTGTGGAGTCCATCCACATCGAGAAGCCGTTCAAAGAGCTCGGCACCTTCGACGTGCCCGTCGCCTATGGCAACGACTTCGGAAAGGTTTCTATAGTCATCGAAGCCGAGTAACACCCGCAGGGTGTGTAAAGAAAAACCGCAGGACAAGAAGTCCTGCGGTTTTTCTTTAGGAAGATCTTAGAAAGAGTTTACGCTGCGGCTAGGACGTCGACTACCTTGCGGCGTACGACGCGGCCATCGAAGTTCGTCTTGCGCTTGTCGCTGAAGGTGACGAGGCCGGTAACCATCGCATAAAGCGTATGATCTTTGCCCACTTTCACGTTCTTGCCTGCCATGATCTTGGTGCCACGCTGGCGGACAATGACCATGCCTGGACGAGCTGCTTGCCCATCAGAAAGCTTCACCCCGAGATATTTCGGTGCTGAGTCGCGTCCGTTCCTTGTTGATCCACCGGCTTTAGTATGTGCCATATCTGCTATTCTTTACGTAGTATGACTATAGCAGAAAGGTTGCGTGGATACAAGGCAGGGGGGAAGGGTGGGGGAGTCCCGGAGGACGAGGCGGATGCCTATATTTCCATTAAGGATTTGGGCCAGCCAGCCACAGCTCTTGGGGCGATACGCCGAGTACTGGGCGACTGGATACTCGTAGCCATTATCCTACTGACCGCGAGCCTTGCCTTCGGCCTCGGTTTGCTTGCAGGGAAGGACAATGTGGCGCACGGCTCTGGTGACCATCTCTGGATAGAGCAACTACCAAGCGCTGAACACCCGAGCGCGCCTGGAGCTGCCGCGACGAGCACGGTACAGAGCGCTATACCTGCGTCCAAGGTCGTTGCCTCGCAGCCAGCGGCTGCTGCAGCCGCTACGACCGTGATGGATGGAGCGTATGTCGCTTCGAAGACCGGTACCAAATACTATCCGCGCGCCTGCGGTACCGTGAAGCGCATCAAGAATGAGAATAGGGTGTGGTTCGCGACGAGAGAAGAGGCCGAAGCGGCAGGGTACCAACCTGCCGCCAATTGCAAAAATTTGTAATTGCTTTCGTAGCCCGAGCGGAGCGCTGGTATACTGGGCATACATGATATCCATCGACGTAGAGAGTACCGGACTCGATGCGCGCGAGGCCTCCATCATCTCGCTCGGCGCCGTCGACACGGACGATCCGACTAACCAGTTCTATGACGAATGCAGGGCGTGGGATGGAGCCGCCATCAGCGACGATGCACTTGCCATAAACGGCTTCAGCAGGGAAGAGATCCTCGGAGAGACATCCGAGGGTCGCGCGAAGAAGACCGAGGCGGAACTTATACGCGACTTCGTCGCCTGGGCCACTGACAGGCCGCGCGACCGGACGCTACTGGCGCAGAACGTCGCCTTCGACCGTGACTTCGTGACTGCAGCCTGCAGGCGCGCAGGTATCGAATTTCCATTCGCGTATCGTACGCTCGATACCCACTCGCTCTGCTGGCTGCACATGACCGCGCGCGGCCTCACCCCTCCGGTGCAGAATCAGCGCTCCGCCATCAACCTCGATTACATACTCACGTACTGCGGTCTGCCGGGAGAACCTAAGCCGCACAACGGACTCACCGGTGCACTTTCCCATGCCGAAGTCTTCTCACGCATAGCGTATACTAAGAAACTGATACCAGACTTTTTTGCATACGACATACCATGGATCCACGAGACATAGCAAAAGAATTAAACGGAGAGTTGGACGGCATACCGGACGCAGGAAACGCCGAGACGAAAGTTCCGCCGGTACCGACACCTGCCGAACCCAATACGCCTGAGCACCACGAAGTGATGGGCCAGGTCCTGACCCAGGCCATACAGCAGGGAAAGGGAGAAGTACCCGCTACGCCCGATCCGCTTGTCGCGAAACCTAGTGAGCTTGAGAGCTGGAGGGTGTTCAAGATAATGTCGGAGTTCGTAGAGGGATTCGAGATACTCCGCAAATACGGCCTTGCCGCGAGCATCTTCGGATCCGCACGCACGGCACCTGCGGATGCGTCCTATATCCACGCCACTGAGCTTGCAGGCCGCCTTGCAAAAAGCGGATTCGCCGTCATCACCGGCGGTTCGGCAGGCATCATGGAAGCTGCGAACAAGGGTGCGTACGAAGCGGGCGGAGCCTCTATCGGCCTCAATATACGCCTGAGCGCCACGCAGAGTCTGAATAATTACCTGACCGACTCCATGACCTTCGAGCACTTCTTCGTGCGCAAGGTCATGCTTACCTTCGCTTCAGAAGTGTATATCTATTTCCCGGGCGGGTTCGGCACGCTTGATGAGTTCACGGAGATTCTCACGCTCGTACAGACCCGCAAGATCCGTCAGATACCGATAGTGCTATTCGGAAAGGAATACTGGGACCCGTTCATAAAGCTCTTCGAGGAGCATCTGTGTAAAGAATTCAAGACGGTGGACGAAGCTGATCTCGCACTCTATCGCGTCGTCGACTCTGTCGATGAAGCGTACGATTATATAATCGCTGCGACTAAGACCTAGGCGCGCCTTCGGCATACAACACAAAAAGCCGTTCCCGAGCGCAGCTTTTTGCGCCTCGGGAACGGCTTGCGTCGTTCGCCTAAGGATCAGATCTGGGTCGAGATGACCACCACGACGACGCATGTCGCGAAAATTCCGGCGAATCGGTCGAGATTCACGCCGCGCGTAGCGGCAGCGCGCCAGAAGATGCCGATGCCGGCGAGAAGCAGAGCTGCAATAAAGCAGATGCCCAAGAGTCCAAGTTCCATATCTTGCCCCTTTCAATGACAGATTTCATAGTGTCATATTAATTTATATCTGTCAAATCTCACTGTATGGAAAAGTTCGCGGCAGAGGACTCTTCAGTAATAGGAAAGACCGCCACACCGACAAGGAATGGAGAGAGCCGATGTGGCGGTCTTTCCATTCCCTGCGATATGACGGTCAGGTAACCGCTTCGGCCTCGACCGCGCTCGATGGCGAGGGCGGCGCGCATGGAGTCGCCTCGTCAGGCTCCGCCGCGCCGAGGAACCTGGCAAGTAGGAATAGCAGGAATGCCAGGAAGGCGAATCCCGGCACTCCCGCCGGCCACCACCAGGAGAACGAACCGTGTCCCTTGAACCAGATTGTCAGGTTGAACAAGGTACCAATGAACGTGATTGCGCAACCGGTCGCGCAGACCGCTAGGGGCCAATAGAGCGAGTTAGCGATCTGTACGCGCGCGAGACCCCAGTCCGGCTTGAGCGTGTAGATCGCTACGAAACCGATCAGGGGGCAGACGACGAGCGCGATCCGCTCGCCGAGGGTGACGCCGTGCGCCGGAGCCAGGAGCGCGACCGCGATGAAGACGATCTGGAGGAGCCACCAGATCGGCATATGCCACCGATCGGTCATGAAATGGACCCGGACCATGATCGCGGCGCAGATCAGGCCGCTCAGACCGAGAATGATTACAAAGGGCAAATGATCGAACATGCTAACCTCCCGTGTGGACGGTTTTTATATTGCTTCATCCAGGAAGCTTTGTCAATTGATTAGGTAGTACGGAAAATATAAAAGGTCCATTATCCGCACGGTTCAACTAACTAATCGGAGCCTGAGACAATAGCAAAGACCGCCCGGAGAGGAGAAGGCGGCCTTTGTCCTTCCCGCCGTGGCGATCTTATTTGGCCTTGAGCAGTTCAGCGACGCCGAGTATGATTTCCGAGACGAACGCAACGGCTGTGAGGCCGGCGAAGATGGTTCCCACAACGACCGCCGCGCCCTTCCCGGCAGACAGGGGTCCGACGATCGCCTCGAGGTTGAAGAAGAGGGCCGTGGCACTCGTGAAGAGTCCGGTGATGATTCCACGCGGCATGGTAGTCCCTTTCGTTTTAGCAGTTCCGAACTATTCAGTACTGCGACAATACTGGGAATGACTGTAATATCTATTTATTACAGTGTCAAGGTTAACGAAATAGGAAAGGCCGCTCTTCCGAACGGCCCAACCAGGTGTTGGAGTGTCGGAGAGCGGCCGTTACCGCGTGAACCAGGCACGCTTCAGCTTGCCCAGATTGATCGGCTCGCCTTCGGCGCGGTGGAAAAGGACATCCTGGCCGATGATCAGAGTCACGCCGACACCCCGCACGATCTGCCCGCCGACATTGACCCCATCGACAACAAGATTGTTGTGACTCGTGCTCAGGATGAAAGTCGGTTCGCCTCCCTCGAGGTCGAAGTGACCATCCTCCGTATCCATTACCAAGCTTTGCATTGAACGTATCCCTGGTTGTGACAGAACAGACGCATACTGCCCTGTATTCCCGCATTTGTCAAACGATAGAGGAAAGGGAAAAGACCATCACTCCGGGGAGGGGGAGTGATGGCCTCTGCCTTCTCTCTTTTGTCCTCCTTGATGTGACGGTCTTGGCGGTCTCGCTCAGTGGCACTTGCACCAGTGGCGCGTATCGCGGGCCCACCAGATGGTGACCGCAATCGAGATCGTAAGCCCGATCAGAGCACCGACCAGGTTGACGATCAACGCCAGATGCGGATCGTTGATGCCGGATGCCGTGCCCACGGTCGTGAGCTTGAGGAAGCCCACGCTGATGCCGATAAAGATCGGCGGCAGGATGAACCGTTGATGCATCCGGTCATGCTTGACGTTTTCGGGAAGGTTCAGGGCGCTGAACAGATTCATCGCGGCGGCCCCGGTGGCCAGGGCCCAGATGAAGTTGAACACATCGCCGTTAACAAACTCATTCATCGCAATCTCTCCAGTCATTAACACGAATTTAACCTATACATATTAACATATACGGCTAGTATGTCAAGGAGAAGGGAAGGAGGGCGGTAGAGGAAGGGGTAATGTCACTACCTTGACAGGCAATCAATTATATAGGACACTATTCATATCCAAGTATCCGGACGAGCGCAACTCAGGAGGGATTATCCATGCGCGACGACTACGACGACGAAGACCCGCTTCCGCGGCGGCAAACCGACCCGCACACGATGATCAGGCTGGCAGCCGTCGGACTGTTCCTGGTCGTCGCGATCTGGAAGATGATCCAGGTCGGCGCGATGCTGCCACCGCCGCACTAGCGGGCGCTCGGCACCCCGCACCTTCGCCCTTTGTTTCTCGGGAGCGGGTGGCAATCAGGCCTTTCGTTTCCGAGAACAACAAGCGACCTCACAAGGGTCGTTTTTTCGTTAGTGCATGGGATTTAAGAGTATTAGAATTTCGCACAACACACATTGTGGCTATACAAAATACTTCATTGATAATTTAATACCCTGTGCTATAGTTGACACATGTTCAAATTCCTTTCCAAAGACACTCCTAAGGCAGATATAGGGAAGAAGGCGACCGCTGAAGTCATTCAGCGTGCTTATCGTCGTCGTGAGAAGGATATAGATTCGCTCCGTCAATATGATCGCGGAGAGAAGGAAATACATGCACCCAATATCCGAGATATTATGCCGAACCTACGAAGAACTTCGTAAGAACGGTCAGGTAAGTTTCCCTCTCACCGAAGAAGGGAAGAAGGCTCTTGATTCTGTTATCAAGACGGTTAACTCAATCTATTTTGGGATTGAGCGTTTTCCGACTGACGAAGATAAAGCAGTTGCATATCTCGTTCATATAATAAAGAGGCACGCACTTACGGACGGGAATAAGCGTCTCGGCTTGCTTTGGTTCCAGGTCTGGTGTGATGTACGTAACCTGTCTCCGAAAGAACCTGTTTTCGGCTATGACGCGCTTGCCATTGCTATAGAGGCAACTGAACCAGATGAGCTAGATAAAACGATAAAGATCGTTCAGTCGATTCTCTTTTAGAGTCTTGTACAACACACATTTGCAGTAGGAATCAATATTCCTGGTAATTTATAATAAAATGTCAAATACTGTCCACAGTCGGGCTTCATGAAGGCTCCTTGTTGAACTGGTAGAATATACATGGTAATAAGAGGTAACAAACAAAGCCATGTCTACTATAGATGCAGCAGCAGCCGTCAAAACGGCTTATGATTACCTATTAAAAGTCTCCCCGAATTCTTCGGCTTTTTCTAACTTTAGACTAGAGGAGATTCGGCAAGATGATGCTCAGGATTTCGTATTAGTTATTAGTTATGACGAGGCTGGAGATTTTGGTTTTGACAGGAAAAAACAATACAAAGAATTTAAGATAGTAGATGATGGAAAGATTGAGTGGATGAAAATATTTAATCCCGTTTAAACTATGCAGGGGTCGGGCATCTTTTCGCTTGACGACATAAAGAGGTATCAGATCAAATACAGACCAACTGGTTTAATCATTGATACGAATGTTCTCTTGCTGTTTCTGGTAGGCAAGTATAAGCCGGAATATATAAAGGAATGCGGGCTCTTGCATAACAGTGACAAAAGTTATTCTCTCGAAGATTTCAGGTTACTAGAAAATATAGTTAGTCATTTTCGAAAGATAATAGTTACTCCCCAGGTTATAGCCGAAATATCCAAACATTCTGCTGATATTAGGAAGGGGATAGGAGACGAAAAATTCAGTCATTACCTCAAGAGCCTCATCAAGTTCTTCGGTATTGCTGAAGAACGATATCAGGAGGCGTTTTGTTTATGGGGGATGGAGATTCACATATTGGCAAATTTTGGATTCACAGATATGACCTTGCTGGAGCTGGCAAAAAGAGATCAATTACCGATTCTGACAGATGACCGCCGTTTCTATGCTCACACATATAATGAAAAAGTTGCTGTAATAAAGTTTGAATACATAAAAAATTATCATCTACAGAAGATATTCACGAATTGAAATAAGTATCAAAACAAAAGGAAAAGACCGCCCGGAGAAGGGAAGGCGGCCTTTGCCCCTTCCCGCCGTGGCGGTCAGATTAGTTCACCCAGATGCTCCCGATAATGATGGCGACACCCGCGATCATCAGGAACCAACCCCAGCGCTTCTGCGTGCGGCTGGCGGTCCGGGCGATGGTCAGTCCGAGGCCTGCGCCTGCGACGATGACGCCGCCCCATTCCACGAAACCATGCAGCATCTCTCAATCCCTTGCAGTTTTAACTGCCTATATAATAACCTATCTACAGGCCATGTCAAGGGAAGGGGAGGGTGGTAGGATTTGGGTATGACTATTTAATTTGTTTGGTCGGCTTCCTTCCGAGTCTATTTTTCTTAGTTAGTATGGCGACAACTTCAGCACGGTCATCGTATAAATCTTCCAGAATCCTTTGCGCGTAGTGTAATGATTCTCCCACTTCCTGAGGACTAACCACTCGGTAGTCATCGTGAAGAACGTCATCACCAAGTATCTTGATCTTTTCTTGAGCTCGTTCGGCTCTTGCTGCAGTAATCGCACCATCTGTTGCCGCCAACTCTATTTTCTTTTTTAGGCCACCGGTATCGCTCATATAACCATTCTCTTTTAGAGTCTTTTCAAGCACAGATCTAACCATGGCCGAAGCAGCTCTGTAAGCCTCAACCGAATAACACTTCTCAGCTTCACGATATTCTTTCTGTATATCTTCTGGCACTGAGGGTGGAAGGGGATTAGCAGAACCAGAAAGAGGCCAGAAACTTTCCATAACTCCGCTCTTAAAGTCATTGTTCCCATGTATTTTCGCCATAGCACCAGCACCACATGATGCACAACGAAAGAGTTGCCAAGATGTTCTGGTATAGGTAAGACTCTTGTATGTAACAATTTTATTTAAGACGACAGAACCGAGACTCTTTCCATCAACAATATGCTCAAACGTAGTAAGACTGCCATTGCAATTGGTAGTAGGGCACTGGGCGATCACGTTCCCGTTCTGATATTTAGGATTCATTTCCCTAATATTATATCTCATATATAGGCAGGGAAGTTGTGGTCCTCTACAGCCCCAAAACCACCTCCCCGGACCCTTTTTTCAGAAATCGGGGAAGGGGTCTTTTGAATGCCTTTTGCACTCTTTTTATTCTGACTCTGACTTTTGTCAGATCTAGGAGTCTTGGGCAGGAGCCGACATCATACGCGCCTCGTCACCAAAGTGGAGAAATGAGCCTTCGACCGAATCCTCATTTTTAGTTGAATTCAGGCTCCTGGGGTGGACGAGATACACTTCGGACAATATACCTTTTACGAA